>NZ_JBJJLA010000001.1:0-78869 GCF_045449715.1 Marinobacter shunpengi
ACGGAGATGTGGGCATCCTTCTGCTCGGCGAAGGCCAGGGGGATAAAGGCCGCAATGGACATGTAGTAGTAGGAAACAATGGTGATGGTGCCCGGGATGGGCGTATTGAAGAAGTAGCGTCCGGCCACATCGAAGCTGATGTGGAACATCATCAGGGCGATGGCCAGGCCACCAACAATGGAGATCAGGTTGGTCACGTTCGACAGGAATCGACCAATGGCGTACATGGTGCACCCTCGCTGATTATTATTGTTACCGATGTGCGGAGGTGGAGCGGGTGACCGTCAGCGGGCCACCCGCGCCGGTGTCAGAGCCTTTCGATAATGGTCACGTTGGCCATGCCGCCGCCCTCACACATGGTCTGCAGGCCGTAACGTCCGCCCCGGTCATGGAGGGCATGGACCAGGGTGGTCATCAGCTTGGTGCCGGACGCGCCCAGCGGGTGCCCCAGGGCGATGGCACCGCCATTGACGTTGAGGCGGTCCGGATCGGCACCGGTGACATCCAGCCAGGCCAGCGGTACTGGCGCGAAGGCTTCGTTGACCTCGAACAGGTCGATGTCGTTGATGTTCAGGCCGGACTTCTTCAGTGCCTGCTGGGTGGCGGGGATCGGTGCCTCCAGCATGATCACCGGATCGTGGCCGATCACGCTCATATGGTGGATACGGGCCAGGGGCTCCACGCCCAGTTTCTTCAGGCCCTTCTCGCTGACCACCATCACCGCAGTGGCGCCGTCGCAGATCTGGCTGGCCACCGCCGCGTTGATGAACCCGCCTTCCTGTAGTGGCTTCACACCGGCGATACCCTCCAGGGTGGCGTCGAAGCGGATGCCCTCGTCCACGGTGTGCATTTCGTCCTGGGGTCCACCGTCCTGCAGTCGTGATTGCAGTGGCAGGATCTCCTTGTCGAAACGGCCCGCCTCGGTGGCGGCAATGGCCCGCTGGTGGCTCTTGAGGGCGAACTCATGAAGGTCTTCCCGGGACTGGCCATACTTCTTGGCGATCATTTCAGCGCCCATGAACTGGCTGAACTCGATGTCCGGGTAACGCCGCTGGATGTTCGGCCCCATGTAGTGCTCGGCAATGCCCGCTTTCTGGGCCAGGGCCATGGGCGAGAACATGGGGGTGCGGCTCATGCTCTCCACACCGGAGGCGATAACCACGTCCTGGAAGCCGGACATCACCGCCTGGGCCGCAAAGTGAATCGCCTGCTGGGAGCTGCCACACTGGCGGTCGATGGAGGTGCCGGGAACCGATTCCGGCAGTTTCGACGCCAACACCGCGTTGCGGGCCACGTTGGTGGACTGCTCGCCGATCTGGCTGACACACCCCATGATCACGTCATCGATCAGGTTGGGGTCGGCCTTGGCCTTGTCCACCACATCGTTCAGGACTGCCGCCGCCAGGTCGGTGGCGTGCCAGCCGGACAATCTGCCGCCCCGGCGGCCACCGGCGGTACGGGTTGCTGCTACGATATACGCTTCTGCCATGTCTCTCTTCCTCATTGCCGCCCAGCGGCGAAGGTTGTTCGATGATCATCCCACCGCCCGGTTCGGGATGATGTGCTAACGAATGCCTGACATTCTTGCGTGAACACGCTATGCCCGCGTCGTCGCAAGCGACGATATCCGGTTAACGGGGCGCCATGCGGATGGCACCATCCAGTCGCACGCTTTCGCCGTTGAAGTAGCCGTTGATCACCATCTGCTCCACCAGCAGGGCAATCTCTTCAGGATCGCCCAGACGCTTGGGGAAGGGCACGGATGCCGCCAGGGCTTCCTTGACGTTATCGGGCAACCCATTCATCAGTGGTGTATTGATCAGCCCCGGCATAATGGTATTCACCCGCACGCCCTCACCCATCAGGTCACGGGCCATGGGCAGGGTCATGCCCACCACCCCGGCCTTGGACGCGGCGTAGGCGGCCTGCCCCATCTGGCCGTCCTGGGCGGCCACCGAGGAGATATTGACGATCACACCGCGCTCCCCGTCCTGCAGGCCGTCCAGGGACAACATGCCGGCGGCGGACTTGGCGGCACAGCGGAAGCTGCCGATCAGGTTGATCTGGATAATCTTCTCGAACTCCGACAGCGGAAAGTGCTTGATCTCACCGGTCTGTTTCGCGCGGCTGGCAGTCTTGTGGGCGTTACCGGTACCGGCACAATTGACCAGGATACGCTCCTGGCCGATGGCAGCGCGGGCCTTTTCAAGGGCCGCATCCACGGCGTCCTCGGAGGTAACGTCCACCTTGCAGAAAACGCCCCCAAGCTCGGCGGCCACGGCTTCTCCGCGTTCTTCATTGAAATCCAGGATTGCCACCTTGACGCCGGATGCCGCCAGGCGACGGGCTGTTGCCTCGCCGATACCGGAGGCGCCGCCGGTAACCACCGCGCTGATGGATGAATCAAGCTTCATAGGGTCTGCCCTTGTGTTATTTCTGGTTCAGGGTTAGTTGTCTCTGGTTCAGGGTCAAAAAGCGACGCCGGCCGCACCCGGGGGCACCGGCCAGAGCAATCTGATCACAGGTTAGGGGAGCCCCGGTGAGGGTGCCATCGTCGTATCCGACGAATTGCCCGGGCTTGCGGCTGATTTGAAAACCGGCTTAGACTGGAGCACTTGCAAGCCTGCAGGCCAGCCACAAAAAAGTTACGATAATCAATAACAAGGATAAGCATCGATGTCATCTGCCACCCCCTCACGCGTGCTGATGACCAGCAAACTCAACCCGCCCACCTCCCGTGCGGCGCAGGTGCCCCGCGCCGGTGTGGTTGACCGGATGCTGTCCGCCTCCGCCGCCCGCCTGGTGCTGGTCCGTGCGCCGGCGGGTTTCGGCAAGACCACTGCCATGAGCCAGTGCATGACACGCATGGAGGACCAGGGGCTGGTCACCGCCTGGCTGACCCTCGACGACGCCGACAACGACGTCTCCCGTTTCCTGTGGTACCTGAATGCGGCGGTGTCCCGGCTGACCGAAGACGGCAAGGACCAGAACACCACCGGGGAGCGCCCGTTCACCTCCACCGGCGATGCCGCCCTTGATATCGTGGCACGGCTGTCTGAGCACCAGTCCGCCTTCGCCCTGTTCCTGGACGACTTTGAACGGGTACAGGACTCCGCGGTGCTGGGCCTGATCCGCGAAATCGTCGAACACCTGCCCCGCCGGGGCCAGTTCATCATCGGCACCCGCAACCTGCCGGAACTGGGGCTTGGACGTCTGCGGGCCCGGGGCCAGCTGCTGGAGATCGACGCCCGGCAACTGCGCTTCTCCATGGAAGAGACCACCGATTTCCTGATCGCCCGCCGGCAACTGGCCCTGACCCAGGAAGACCTGCTGCGCATCCATGACCGTACCGAGGGCTGGGTCACCGGCCTGTGGCTGGCGTCCCTGGCCCTGGAGGGGCACGAATCGCCGGAGACCTTTATCGAGCGTTTCTCCGGCGCCAACCAGACCATCTCCGATTACCTGGCCCATGACGTGCTGGCCCTGCAATCGGAGGCGGTACGCCGTTTCCTGCTGCGCACCAGCATCCTGCGGCACCTGAACGCCTCCATCTGCCAGGCGCTGCTGCCGGACACCGATGCCGAATCCATGCTGTGCCACCTGGCCAGCACCCACACCTTCCTGACACCGCTGGATAGCGACGAGAACACCTACCGCTATCACAGCCTGTTCGCCGAATTCCTCAAGGCCCAACTCAAGGCCGAACACCCGGAAGAGATCCCCCGACTGCACCAGGCCGCGTCGCAGTGGTACGAGCAGGAACAGCGGCCCGTGCCCGCCATTGACCACGCCCTGGAAGGGGGCGACTATCAACGGGCCCTGGCACTGCTGCGCACTCACGCCGCCCACCTGTTGTCCCAGGGGCGCATGCGCCTGCTCTCCCGCTGGTTCAGTACCATCCCGCCGGAGCACCTGCAGCAGGACGAGGAACTGCAGATGACCTGGGTCTGGGCCCTGTGCTTTACCCGTGGCCCCACGGAAGCCATCGAGATGCTGGAGGAAACCCGGCTGGAGGAGTCCGACAACCCGGCGATCCGCCCCCATGTCATGGCCATTCGTCCCCTGACCCTGTCCATGTCGGACCGTCAGGAGGAGGCCATCGAGGTTGGTGAACGGGGGCTGCCGGAACTGCCCACCTGCCAGCCATTTGCGGACATGGCCCTGATCAACTCCATGGCCAACAGCTATTCGGTGATGGGTCTTTACAACAAGGGGCGGCAACTGCTGGACGGCGCCCGGGATGCCCAGGGTACCCATTCCAGTTCCTTCAATGTGATGTACTCGGAGACCGTGGAAGGCATTATCGACATGCAGGAGGGCCGCCAGCGCCAGGCCGCCGCCCGCTTCCGCCTGGCGGTGGGCGCCACCCGACAGGCGTCCTCCTTCAGCCAGGCCAACGGCAACGCCTGGGCCGGGGTGCTCCACGCCGGCGCCATCTATGAGCAGAACCAGTTGGACCTGGCGGCGAGGCTGCTGCATGTCTACGGCCCCCTGGCCAGGGATGTGGGCCTGCCGGACCATATGCTGCTGAGCGATATCATGCTGGCACGGATCGCCTTCACCAAGGGCGAGATCGACCAGGCCTTCCGTATCCTGACGGAACTGGAACACCTGGGCCATATCCGCACCCTGCCCCGGGTGGTCGCCACCACCCGGCTGGAACGCTCCCGGCTGCTGCTGTTACAGAGTCGCCACGATGCCGCCCGCCAGGAACTGGAACGGGCCGGTGACCGCGACCTGTGGCAATGGGTCCAGACCCTGCGGCTGCCCGCCAATGACCTGGAATACCTGGAACTGGCGGAAATCCGGCTCGATATCGCCACCGGCAACGCCGACCGCGCCCTGCCGGCACTGGAAAAGGAACTGGCCACCGCCAACGACGAGCACCGCTACCGGAGGGCGCTGAAGCTGAAGCTACTCAAGGCCATCGCCCTGCACCGGGGCACCCGGCTGCGGGAGGCCCTGGAACAGCTGGGAGAGGTACTGCACGTAGCGTCGTCGGAGGGCTACCTGCGACTGATCGTGGACGAGGGCCTGGCCGCCGGCACCCTGGTGCAACTGTTCGCCCAGAACCAGAAGGAAAGCAACGAGCGCAGCGACCCGATCCTGTCGGGCTACGTGCAGTCGCTGCTGGACGCCTTCGGCCCCGGCCTGCTGGAACAGGCAGCCAGCCCGGAACCGGAGAACACCCTGCTCGACCCCCTCACCCGCAAGGAGATCCGCGTGCTGAGGCTACTCTCGGAGGGCTACTCCAACAGTGCCATGGCGGAGAAGCTGTTTGTGTCCGACAGCACCGTTCGTACCCACCTGCGAAACATCAATTCCAAGCTGAATGCCAGCAGCCGGACGCAGGCTGTCGCTATTGCCCGGCGGTTGGGGATTGTCTGAGCGTTTCTCTCGGAGATAGTTTTGGCTTCGGAGTCTGGAGGCATGGTGGGGGGCATTTCCTCCGCTGCAATTCACGGTCCATCCCTGGACCGACCTTGCACCGCGACGTCCTGTCGCTGCTCCGGCCCCCCCCTCCGGCAAACCTCACGGGCGCACGTACCCGTCCATAACGAGCTAAGGTGCTCTTTATATTACCTTCGTGGAAAGATTCCTGAGCGATTGGAGGCCCGCACTACAGTTTGACGGATTTGGTGTGGGTACCCTTTCGTAGCAGCGCCATGGATGGCGCGGTGCAAGGTCGGCTCATGGACGAGCCGTGAATTGCAGCGGAGAAAGGGTACCCGCACCAAAGCCAGCCCCCAATCACTAGAGAGACCGGGAAATCACCTCTTTCATGATCTCGTTGGTACCACCGTAGATCCGCTGAATACGGGCATCGGTATACATCCGCCCAATCAGATACTCATTCATGTAGCCGTAGCCACCAAACAGTTGCAGGCATTCATCAATCACCCGGCACTGGTTCTCGCTGCCCCAGAGCTTGGCCATGGAGGCCTTGTTGGTATCCAGCTTACCGGCCAGCATGTCCTCGACACACTCATCGACAAAGGCCCGCCCCACCTTGAGGGTGGTGGCGATCTCCGCCAGCTTGAACTTGGTGTTCTGGAACTCGGCAATGGGCTGGCCGAAGGCCGTACGCTCCCGGACATAGTCCAGGGTGGCGTTATAGGCGCCTTCCATCGCGGCCATGGCGCCCACGCCGATAAACAGGCGCTCGTAGGGCAGATCCCCCATCAGCTGGAAGAAACCCCGGCCCTCGACGCCGCCGAGCAACTGGCGCTCGTGTACCCGCACATCCTCGAAGAACAGCTCCGAGGTGTCCTGGGCCTTGAGGCCGATCTTGTCCAGTACACGACCCACCTTGTAGCCGGGCTGATCCTCGGTATCCACGATCATGATGGACATACCCTTGGCGCCCTGACTGGTGTCGGTCTTCACCACCACCAGCACCACGCCCGCCAGGTAACCGTTGGAGATAAAGGTCTTGGAGCCATTGATCACATAGTGATCGCCGTCTTTTTTCGCATGGGTGCGTACGCCCTGCAGGTCAGAGCCGGTGCCAGGCTCGGTCATGGCGATGGCCCCTACCAGCTCTCCCCTGGCCATGCGGGGCAGGTACTTTTCCTTCTGCTCGTCGGTACCATGGTTGAGGAAATAGTGCGCGACGATGCTATGAACGGAATGGTTCAGGCCTGTGAGGCCACGCTTGCCCATTTCCTCGGCCACCACCGCCTCATGGCGGAAGTCCCCGCCGGCACCGCCGTACTGCTCAGGGATATCGGTACACAGCAGGCCCATCTCGCCCACCTTGCGCCACATGGCGTGGCCCACGTTGCCCTGCTTGCGGGCCTCCTCGTCGTGGGGGGCCACTTCGGCCTCCAGGAAGCGGCCAACGCTGTCGCGGAACATGGACAGCTCTTCGTCCTGCCAGCGTGGGGTGAGATCAATCGACATAATGCAGTCCTCGGTTAATGAATCAGGTCACAGGGAGCGGATCAGGTCGTCCGGCAGCCCCCAGTCGGAGAGTACGCCGGTGGCGTCTTCCACCGGGGCCGTGGGCGCCGCCGGCGAATCCGAAGGCGTTCGGCTGAAACGGGGCGCCGGTGCCGGCTGGGTATAGCCGCCCGCCTCCACGAAGGTCTTGCGGGCCCGGTTATGGGGATGCAGTGGCGCCTCGTCCCAGTCCAGCACCGGTGCGAAGCAGGCATCGGTGCCCTCCAGGATCTCACACCACTCGTCCCGGGTGCGGGTACGGAATACATCCGCCAGCTTCAGTTTGAGCATGGGCCAGCGGCGGGGGTCCATCTGGGGCTCGAAGGCGTCCTGCTCCAGGCCACAGCGTTCCAGCAGCTCGGCGTAGAACTTGGGTTCGATGGCACCGACGGCCACGTAGCGGCCGTCGGCACAGGTGTAGACATCATAGAAATGAGCGCCGCCGTCGAGCATGTTCTCGCCCCGGTTGTTACTCCACTGACCGGCGGCCTTGAATCCGTACATCATCGACGACAGCAGCGCAGCGCCATCGGTCATGGCGGCGTCCACCACCTGTCCCTGTCCGGAATCCGCTGCTTCCAGCATGGCGGCGAGCACGCCCACGGTCAGCAGCATGCCGCCACCGCCGAAGTCGCCTACCAGGTTCAGGGGTACAACCGGCGGTTCGTCGGCACGGCCAATGGCATGCAAAGCGCCGCTGATGGCGATGTAGTTCATGTCATGGCCCGCAGCGTGGGCCAGCGGGCCATGCTGCCCCCAGCCGGTCATACGACCATAAACCAGCGCCGGGTTCCGGGCCTGGCATGCTTCCGGCCCCAGGCCCATCTTCTCCATCACGCCGGGGCGGAAGCCCTCGATCAGCGCATCGGCGTTTTCCACCAGCGCCAGTACCGCCTCCACTCCTTCCGGCTTTTTCAGGTCAAGACAGACCGTCGTTCGGTTTCGGGAGAGGATATCGTACTTCCAGGCACCGTCCCTGCCGGCACCCGGGCGGTCTACCCGGATAACCTCCGCCCCCATGTCCGCCAGCATCATGCCGCAGAAGGGCGCCGGACCAAGGCCGACCATTTCAACAATTCGCTTGCCAGTGAGTGGACCTGACATGGTTCCCCCGGATCACATTGGTCATTCGATAATCCGGGCCCCCAGAGGGCCCGGTCAATACGGTATAGCTGCCTGGCTTCAGAGCCCGTGGCTGGACACATCGACCTTGGCGAAGATCTCGTCGTAGTAGACCTGGGCCAGGTCATCCACCGTTTCCACGCCCTGCACCAGGTCAACCCACTTGTCGAGCACCTGGGAGAACTCCGTCATGATCTCCTCGCCACGTTCGATGCCATAACGCTCCTGGTAATACTCGACGATGGTATCCATATCCTTTTCCACAAAGGCCGCCGTAGCCTCGTGGAATTCCTCCGATGCGGTGTGGACATTGCCGCCCTGCTCGCGGACGGCATCCAGCGCTTGTTCCTGGGTGGTCTCATAACGCCAGGGGGTGCTGGCGGTCAGGTAGGCACCCGCCCGCAGCATGACCCGCCGCTGGTCCTCGGACAGGGACTGCCAGACGTCCCGGTTGACACTGGCACCACTGGAACCGGCGTAGATACCGCCCGGCAGGTCCACCGTCACATCGGAGACCACTTCGGTCAGGTTCAGGTTGGTGATTTCCGGCAGCGATGAAATGGTGCAGTCCAGCACACCCTGGCTGAGCCCTTCACGGATCTCGCTGATGGTCATGGATACCGACGATCCGCCGAATCCGGATACCCAGCGGGACCAGTGCGACCCGGCCACCCGCATGCGCAGGCCTTCCATATCCCCCGGCGTCACCACCGGTTCGTTACACACCATGCCATAACCGCTGCTGGCGACATTGCCGGTGTACACGTGGTTCTGGGCTTCCAGTTCCTGCAGGCATTCCGGACAGTTGAAGAAGATAAATTCGGTGATCGCCCCCTGGAAGGCGTAGGTTCCCAGGCCGTTGAGGCGGTCCTTGTCATACAGGTTTACCTGCATGGCGGACTCGTTGAGCAGGTTGATATGGGGATACTCCGCCGGGAAGTACGCCGTTAGCAGATAGCCAGCGTCAGCCAGACCGTCACGGACACCGCCGGACACTTCCGACGCGCTCAGCAACGACATGGCGTAGATCTTGGCGGTCAGGTCGCCATCGGAATACTCTTCCAGCTTGTCGGCCCAGGCGTTGACCGCCTTGTCGGCTTCCGATCCGGCGGGATAGACCGAGGCATAGCTGAGGGTCCGGGCCTGGGCCTGGCCGGCCACCAGGGCCATGGTAAGCAGGGAGACCGACAGTACGGCCAGCGATCGCGGTTGTCTGGGATGTGCCATGGGTGTGCTCTCCGGTGTTGTTGTTCTGATGACAGAGCTGTCTGTATGTATCGCACAGTGTAGGCAGGCCAATCCGGCGGTCCCATCGTCGAAACCGACGAACTGACGACGATCTTTTGGGTGGAGGCAGAAGGGGCTGACACCAAAAAGCCCGGGCTGCGCCGGGCTTGTCAGGGAACCTTGCCGGCCAACGCCGGAACAGGTCGGTTCAGAGCGACAGGCGCTCCAGTTGCTGCCGGATCTCGTCGGTGATCGGCGTCGGACGGTTGGTGGACAGGTCAACGATGACCATCACGCTGTTGGCGATGGCGTGGACCCCGTGACGGCTCTCGGCGCCGCCGGTCAGATGGAAGGAGGTGTTGCCAATGTGGCTCACACCGGTCACCAGGTTGACGGGCGTGGAGCTGGGTCGATAGTGGCCGAAGGTGACGTCCAGGGCAGCAATCAGCAAACCCTTGCCCCCCAGATCCACCTCGCGCAGGGTGCCGAAACGGGCCTGCTCCATGTACCGGGCAATGGCCGCTTCGCTGCGCTGGCTGTCGGCGTCCAGGTCCGCGTAACGGGGCGTCAGTTCCCGCTGTACCGGGAACCGGGAGAAATCGTCGGCGTACTGGCTGTAGCCCTCGTCCGGAAGGGCGGCGGGGGCGGCATCCACCCCCGATCGGAAGCCGCTGAAGAGGTCGTCCGGCAGGGCCACCCGTTCATGGTTGAGGAAAGCCCCCAGCCAGACATCCTGAATGCCCACCAGCTGATCGTTCTGGTGCAGTTGGGTGCGCAACTGCACAGTGTCCCGGTCACAACCGAGCACTTCCACCTCGAACCCGATGTCGTTGCCGTAGAAGCTCATCTCCCGAAACTGGGTGATGGCCCGCAACGGTCGCAGCCGCTCGGCATCGGAGAACCAGGCATCGGGGCCGAAACGATGGACCAGCGCCTGCATCCGGGCTTCGATATGCAACTGGTAGGCGCGGGAATTATTCACGTGGCGCCAGGTGTCCTGGTCGGTATATCGGGGGGTCAGGGTGCCGCGGAAAACGGCACCGGGTTGCGTATCTGTCGTCATATTGCGATGAATGTCCTGCTGGAGTTGATCCTTTCAGGATCCATTTTCCTGTCAGATTTCGCAACCTACTTCGTCGTAAGCGACGATTGCCAAGTGACCCGCCGAAAGCCACGATAGCACCATCAAAACTTTCATCTCTTACAAGATACAAGAACCAGTCCATCAGGGAGCCCCGCCATGAGAGACAAGGCCACAACCGTTTCAGAGGCCGTCGACACCCGCATGTCCACACGCGGCTTTACCGACCAGCCCGTGGACGGCACCGTTATCCGCCGGGTGCTGGAGAAAGCCGCCCGTTCCCCGTCCGGCGGCAACCTTCAACCCTGGCAGCTTTACGTGGTCGGCGGTAGCGAGCTGAGGTCCTTCAAGGAAATCATGGCCACCCGGGTGAAGGAAGCCCCCACCGGTGAGGGGCCCGAGTACAGTGTCTATCCAACCAAGCTGAAATCCCCCTACCGGGACTACCGTTTCCAGGTGGGGGAGGACATGTACGGACTACTGGGCATCCCCCGGGACGACAAGGCCGCCCGTATGGGCTGGTTTGCCCGCAACTACCAGTTCTTCAATGCGCCCCTGGCCCTGTTCTGCTATGTAGACCGGCAGATGGGCCCGCCCCAGTGGTCGGACCTGGGCATGTACCTGCAGACGGTGATGCTGCTGCTACGGGAGGAAGGCCTGGACTCCTGCGCCCAGGAATGCTGGAGCCTGTATCACCAGACCCTGAAGGAATTCCTCGAACCGCCGGAGGACCTTATGCTGTTTACCGGCATGTCCATCGGCTACATGGACGAGGATGACCCGGTTAATCAGCTCCGCACCCGTCGGGCGGCGCTGGAGGATTTCACCACCTTCCGGGGTATCTGAGCCCGCTGACCCAGTGCCCCGCTTCGTCGGTTCGGACGACGACAGCGGGGCGCTGCCACGCTATTTCTCTCACCAATATTCATACCGCTATTCAGATAGAACAGGAGGCAGACACGTGTCCGGACTTTCCGCCGAACTCAAGCAGGTTTTCAAGGAACACGGTGACAAGGCCCGCCCGGTCAATCAGGCCGCGGTACTGGGCGCCGGCATTATGGGCGGCGGCATCACCATCACCAGCGCCGCCCATGGCGTGTCGGTCATCATGAAGGATATCGCCCAGGAACAGCTCGACCTGGGTATGAAGACGGCCACCAGTCAGGTCAACCGGTTGGTGAAGAAGGAAAAGCTGACCCAGGCGCAGGCTGAGGAAGTACTTGCCACCATCGTTCCCACCCTGGAATACCAGGGCTTCGACAGGGTGGACGGCGTGATCGAAGCCGTGGTGGAGAACCTCGGCCTCAAGCACAAGGTGCTGGATGAGGTGGAAACCGCAGTCCGCGACGACACCCTGATCGCGTCCAACACCTCCAGCCTGCGCATCGACGACATCAGCCAGCACATGAAGCACCCGGAGCGCTTCGTGGGCATGCACTTCTTCAATCCGGTGCCGGTGATGCCGCTGGTGGAGATCATCCAGGGCTCCCGCACCTCCGACGAGTCGGTATCCACCGCCGTCACCTGGGCCCTGAAAATGGGCAAGACGCCGATCGTGGTTCAGGACTGCCCCGGCTTCCTCGTCAACCGCATCCTCACCGCCTATACCCGGGCCTTCCTGCAACTGGTGGAGGAAGGTGCCGACTTCGAGCACGTGGACAAGTCCATGGAAGCCTTCGGCTGGCCCATGGGCCCGGCCTACCTGGAGGACGTTATTGGTATCGACACAGGCAGCCATGTGTCCGACGTGATCTCCGCCGGCTACCCGGAGCGCATGCCCCATATCGAAAACGACGCCTTCCGGCTGATGAAGTCGAAGGACCGGCTCGGCCAGAAGAACGGCAAGGGCTTCTATGAGTACACCCCGGATGACAGCGGCCGGCCCCAGAAGCACTCCAGCCCGGAGGCCCATGAGCTGATCCGTACCATCCAGCCCAACGGCCCGAAGGACATCAGCGTCGAGGAGATCCAGCAACGCATGATGCTGGCGATGATCACCGAAGCCGTGCACTGCCTGGAGGACAAGGTGGTCAACTCCGCCGAGGAACTGGACACCGCCCTGCTGATGGGCATCGGCTTCCCCCGGGAAAAGGGCGGTGCCATGCGCTACGCCGACAGCCTGGGTGCCAAGGCCATCCTGGACCAGTGTGAGCAATACCGCCACCTGGGCACCCAGTACGAACCCACCGCCACCATCCGCAAGCTGGCTGAGAACGGCGGCAGCTTCTACGACGCCTTCCCGGCGGGCAACTGACAGGAGACCGGCCATGAGCTACGAACGCATTCACCTGGCCATCGAGGACGGCATCGCCACCCTCACCCTGGACCAGCCCAAAACCATGAACGCCATGTCGGTACCGCTTCAGCAGGAAGTCATGGCGGCCCTGGATGAGCTGTCCGGCAACGGTGATATCAAGGCGCTGATTATCACCGGCACCGGCAAGGCCTTCTGTTCCGGGGCGGACCTGGGCTCCATGGGCCCCGACAGCGACGGCCCCAGCCTGGGTACCCAGGTGAAGAACCTGATGGAGGAACTGTCCAACCCGCTGGCGCTGAAGCTGCGGGCCCTGCCCTTCCCGGTGATCTCCGCCGTTAACGGCGCAGCCGCGGGCGCCGGCGCCAGTATCGCCCTGGCGGCGGATATCGTGGTGGCCGGCAGGTCCGCCTACTTCCTGTTCCCATTCATTCCCAAGCTGGGCATCCTGCCGGACCTGGGTGCCACCTGGATCCTGCCCCGGCTGATCGGCCGGGCCAAGGCCATGGCCGTCAGCCTGCTGGGGGAACGACTCTATGGTGAAGATGCGGTCCGCGAAGGCCTGATCTGGAAATGCGTGGCGGACGACGACCTTGCCGGAGAGGCCCTCACCACCGCACGACGGGTGGCCGCCGGCCCCAATCACGGGGCCCCGGAACTGCGGGAAGCGTTCGACCGCGCCGATGGTGCCACCCTCGCGGAACAGCTGGACTACGAGGCCGAGCGCCAGCAGGAACTGATCGACAGCCCCACCTTCCAGGAGGGCGTCCAGGCGTTCCTGGAAAAGCGGGACCCGACATTCTGAGCCCATCCTGACAGCGAGGCACGCCATGTGGAGCTTTGAGACCGACCCCGACTTCCAGCGGGAACTGGACTGGATCGACCAGTTCGTCCGGGAGGAAGTGGAACCGCTGGACCATGTACTGGGCAGCCAGTGGAACATCCATGACCCGGAATTCCAGCGTCTGGTGAGACCCCTGCAGAAGCAGGTCCAGGACCGTGGCCTGTGGGCCTGCCACCTGGGCCCGGAACTGGGCGGCAAGGGCTATGGCCAGCTCAAGCTGGCGCTGATGAACGAGCAGTTCGGGCGCTCCCGCTTCGGCCCCATCGTGTTCGGCTCGCAGGCCCCGGATACCGGCAATGCTGAAATTCTCGCCCATTACGGTACCCCGGAGCAGAAGAGACGTTTCCTCGACCCGCTGCTGGATAACGAGATTGTCTCCTGCTTCACCATGACCGAACCCCAGGGTGGCGCCGATCCGCTGGTGCTGGAGGCCTCGGCGGTCCAGGACGGTGACGAGTGGGTGATCAATGGCGAGAAGTGGTTTGCCTCCAACGCCCGTTTCGCCAGCTTCTTTATCATCATGGCGGTGACGGATCCCGAGGCCCCGCCCTACCGGCGCATGTCCATGTTTATCGTGCCGGCAGATACGCCAGGCATCGAGATTGTCCGCAACTACGGGTTCTACGGTGAACCCCAGGACACCCATGCCCACCTGCGCTGGACCAACGTGCGGGTGCCGGCCGAGAACATGCTCGGAGAGCGTGGGGATGCCTTCGTGGTGGCCCAGGTGCGTCTCGGTGGTGGTCGCATGCACCACGCCATGCGCACCCTGGCCCAGGCGTCCCGCGCCTTCGACATGATGTGCGAGCGGGCGGTGTCACGCTTTACCAAGGGCGAACAGCTGGCGAAAAAGCAGATGGTGCAGGAGAAGATCGCCGACTCCTGGGTGGAGCTGCGCCAGTTCCGTCTGCTGATCCTGGAAACCGCCTGGCTGCTGGACCAGGGCCAGGATTACAAGGCCACCCGCAAAAACATTGCCGCCGTTAAGACGGTGATGCCCGGGGTGCTCAACAACATCGCCTCCCGCGCCCTGCAGATCCACGGATCCCTGGGCATTTCCCATGACATGCCTTTCGCGGAGTGGATCATCAACTCCTTCCACGTCGGGCTGGGGGACGGCCCCACCGAGGTGCACAAGGTCACCGTCGCCCGTGAGGTGCTGAAGGACGTGGAGCCAGCACAGGGCCCGTTCCCGGATTACCTGAAATCGGAGCAGGTTCGCCGCGCCCGGACAAAGTTCGGCCTGGATAAGGAGGCCTGAATCATGACCGGAATCACCGAACTGAGCCGATCCCTTAAAGGCAGCCGCGTTTTGGTTACCGGAGCCGCCAGTGGCATGGGACGGGCGACAGCCGCCATTTTTGCCGCCGAGGGGGCGCAGGTTGCCGTTACCGACTTTGACATGGAGGGCGCCCGATCCGTGGCGGATGAGCTGACCGGAGCAGGGTATCAGGCCCGGGCCTGGCATCTCGATGTGAGCGACCCGGAGGCCATTCGCCAGGTAACCCGGGACGTGGCCGAGGCCTTCGGCGGCCTGGATATCCTGATCAATAACGCCGGCATCGCGGGCTTTTCCGCCATTGACGATGACCAGTACGACATCGTGTGGGACCGTTGCCTGTCGGTCCTGCTGACGGCCCAGCAACAACTGGTCCGGGCCGCCTTGCCACATCTCCGACAGTCGTCCCACCCCCGAATCGTGAATATCGCATCCACCGAGGCGCTGGGGGCGACCGCGGAAAACAGCCCCTATGCCGCCGCGAAGGCGGGTGTCACCGGACTGACCCGGGCCCTGGCGGTGGAGCTGGGTCCGGTGGGCATTACCGTGAACTGCATTTGTCCGGGGCCCATCGACACGGCGATGACCGCCTTCGTCGAACCGGACCACAAGCAGATTTTCGCCAGACGACGCACCGCCCTGCGCCGGTATGGTACACCGGAAGAAGTCGCCCAGGTCACGGTCAGCCTGTGCCTGCCAGCCTCGTCCTACCTCACCGGCGCGGTTATACCGGTGGACGGTGGACTGATGGCCCGCAACGCCTGAACCTTTTGCCTTGCGGCCATCAGACCGGTGGCTTCAGGCACTCATGACAGGGTGAGGCCACCATCCACAATCAGGGTCTGGCCCCGCATGTAGGACGCCAGCGGCGACGCCAGGAACAGCGCGGGGCCGGCCATTTCCGAGGGCAGGCCCATGCGGCCAACGGGGATGGCAGCCTCCGCCATCTGTTTTCGTTTCGGGTTTTCAGTGGTCACTTTCGTCATCTTGGTAGCGACGAACCCGGGCGCAATGCCGTTAACTGCGATCCCTTCCGGTGCCCAGGCCTCGCCAAGGGTTCGCACCAGTGCCACGGCCCCCGCCTTGGAGGCGTTGTAGGCCGGGTTACCCTTGGTGGAATGGAACGCTGCCGTGGAGCTGACGATGATTAACGAGCCCTGGCTTTCAGCAAGCTGGTCATAGAACTTCATGGCGCAGGCCCGCAGGCTGTTCAGGTTCACGTTCATGACATGGTCCCAGCCCTCCCGATCGAATTCACCCCGCTTGTAGATCACCGCGCCCTGGCACAGGATCAGCACATCCAGCGTCTCGAACGACGGCCGGCAGGCGTCGATGGCATCGATGTTGCCCACATCGACCTGGCTGTAGTGCAGACCGGACAGGTCCGAGCCCTCGCCAGGATCATAATCTTCCGCCGACGCCCGCGTCCCCCAGACATGCACCTTCGCACCCCGGGCGCGGAAAGCCTGGGCGATACCGTTACCGATGCCGCTGGAGCCGCCCACCACCAGCACGGTCTTGCCGGAATAGTCCAGATCGTTCATTGTTCTGTCTCCTGGCTGCTGCCTGTAAAGGCCTGATAATGCATCGACATTACCGGCCTCCACCGCTGCCAGCATCGTCGGATCGGACGATGCCGGGTGACCGGCACCCGGCTAAGGTGATCCTGAAGAACAACAAGATCGACGGATAGCCCCTATGCCCCACTCAGGACCTGACGCCAGCACCGGCGTTAACCGCAAAGCCCGCCATTTCATCGGGAGTCCGACATTATGAGCCGGGTTCTGATTGAGCCCTATCCCCACAGCCTGGGCGGCCACTGCGGCTCCGGCGCCCTGCGGGATCTGATGCACTGGGCCGACCTCGGCTGGAACAACCTGCCCGGTGACGGGCGACCCGGCGAAGGGCTGGTATTCGGGCTTGGGGGCGGATTGTCGTTCATGTACACCCGCTATCCCGGCCTCACACCTCCCATCTACCTTGTAGGTCGGAACGCGGATATGGAACTGGATTTCTGCCAGCGACTGGGCATCGACACCCGACGCCAGCAGACCGATGACCCGGACCAGGGCTGGCGCTGGGTAAAAGACGAAATCGACGCGGGCCGACCGGTCATGGTCTGGTGCGATATTGCGGAATTGCCCTATCTGCGGGTCCGGCTGTCCAACACCCGCCATGATGTGGTGATCATTGGCTACGATGACGACCGGAAAACAGTGTTCATTGTGGATAATGATCGGGAGGATGTGCAGGAAATCCCCATGGAAGCCTTCCGCCGGGCCCATGGCTCCAACGGCTTCCCGGGCCCCAACCGGTTTGCCTCCTACCCGATGCGCTTCCCGGCGCAACTGCCCGACCTGCTGACCTGCGCGCGGGATGCCGCCACCTCCGCCGCCCGGGTGCTGGGCGGGGAGGATGCCCTGCTGTTCGACGTTACCAGCCTGCCCGCCGGCAGCCAGGTGGCCAGCGGCGTGGACGGCGTCAAGGCCTTTGCGGACGACATCATTACCTGGCCCTATCGTTTTGACCCGGACGAACTGCCCACCGCACTGAAAAGCCTGCCCGTCTTCGTGGAAAAGGCCGGTACCGGAGGCGGTCTGTTCCGTCGCCTGGAAGCTGAATTCTGCCGGGACGTGGCCCAGGCTACCGGCGACCAGCACTTTGCCGCAGCCGCCGAGGCCTGCCAGCACAGTGCCGATGCCTGGTCGGCCCTGGGCGAGATTGCCCGTGCCGAGCCCATGGACATCCAGGCCATCAGCGAATCGGCCCAACGGCTACCGATCCTGGAAGCGGCCATGCAGGCAGCCCTGGAAAGGGCCGGCCAGGGTGGCCCGAATAACTGACACCATTGCCAACACCGAGGACCCGACGCCATGACCATCCAGGTAACCGCTTACGAACTGCAGTCGTTCATGCGCACCGAGTTTCCCCAGGCCACCATCACCGTGGAGCAGGTGAACGAGCAGGAAGCCTGGGTGCGCCAGCCAGTGGATGAGTCACACCTGCGCCCCGGCGGCACCGTATCCGGCCCCACCATGATGGCCACGGCGGATACCGCCGCCTATGTGGTAGTGCTGGCCCATATCGGCATCGTCCCCCTGGCGGTCACCAGCAACCTGAACATCAACTTCCTGCGCAAACCGGAATCCGGCAAGGCCCTGCTGGCCCGGGGCACCCTGCTGCACCTGGGGCGCCGTTCGGTACTGACGGAAGTGAACATCTACTCGGAAGGCCACCTGCAGAAGCCGGTGGCGCACGCGGTGGTTACCTACGCTATTCCTTCATCCCACAGCCAGGCCTGAGCGATTTACCGCCGGCTTAACGCACCCACCCCAGCGCCCGTTCAAACAGCGCCACCGTGCTGGCATGCAACTGATCCCCGATCGCCTTCGGAGCCTTACCGGCACAGGCCCGGGCGTGGGTGCCCTCCAGGATGATACCCAGCTTGTAGCAGGCCAGTACGGCGTACCAGTCGATGGCGGAGAGATCCCGATGGCTGCGAGCGCGGTAGTGTTCCACCAGGTCATCGGCGTCGGGGAAGCCATCCCAGGGCTGTAACCGAAAATGCTCTATGGTGTCCTCATCGACCGTCTCGCCGGGCCACGTAGCCAGCAGCCAGCCCAGGTCCAGCAGCGGGTCGCCGATGGTGGTCAGTTCCCAGTCCACAATAGCCGCCAGTTCGCCGCTGTCGGGTCGGACCATGACGTTAGCCATGTGGTAGTCCCCGTGGATAATGCCCGGCTCGAAGGACGATGGCCGGTTCCGGTCCAGCCATCCCGCGATGGTATCGACACCCGGTATCGACTGGGGCCCCGGCCAGCCGGGAAAGTCAGCGTAACCCTGCAGTTGCTGCTGCCAGCGGCGGACCTGGCGCTGCAGGTAATTGTCCGGCTTACCGAAGCCTTCCAGCCCCACCGCCCGGTAATCCACCGCACCCAGTGCTGTAATACCCTCCACCAACGACAACCCCATGCGATGCCGGACGGTGGTATCCGAGGAATGAAGGGAAGGCAAGCCATTGACCGGCGCAAAGCCCTCAACTGGCTCCATCAGATAGAAGGCCGCCCCCAGCACGCCCTCGTCAGGACAGCCTGCTACCAGCCGGGGGTGGGGAACATGGGTACCGGCAAGGGCCTCCAGCATGCGCATTTCCCGCCGCATAGTGTCATTGGAATTGGCGCGCAGGTGCGGCGGTGGTCGCCGCAGGACCAGGTCCTGGCCGCTGTAATCAAACCTCAGCAGCAGGTTTTGCGTGCCGCCGCCCAGCAGGCGAGCGTTGGCAACTTCCCCCTGGCCAAGCCCCTGCCCGACCATCCAGTCCGCCAGCCTTTCGGTGTCAATGTGCCTCTGCCAGTCCATAGGTGTCACCCTGTCTGCGGTAATGTTATGAACCTATCGGAGTTGCACACCGTCCGAATCGTCAGATTGGACGAATCGAAAGGCGCGCCCACCTGTCAGGATGACGGAAATGGAAGACCGTGCTTCACTTCCAGACGACACATACCGACCACCTGATGGAGACTAACGCCATGCCCCTTCCCTCCGCATTCGAGGGCCGGCTCAAGGTTCCGGCCATTGCCGCCCCCATGTTCCTCACCTCCGGCCCGGATCTGGTGGTGGAAGCCTGCCTGAACGGCGTGGTGGGCACCTTTCCTGCCCTCAACCAGCGCTCCACGGAAGGTTTTGTGGAATGGCTGCAGGACATCGAAGCCCGCCTTGAAGGCAAGGATGCCGCTCCCTATGGCGTGAACCTGATCGTGCATCGCTCCAACCCCCGGCTGGAGGCGGACCTGGAACAGGTGGTGAAGCATCAGGTGCCATTGGTGATCACCTCCCTGGGCGCGGTGCCGGAGGTGGTGAAGGCCGTGCATTCCTATGGCGGCCTGGTGTTCCACGATGTGATCAACCGCCGCCACGCCGAAAAGGCCGCAGAAGCCGGCGTTGACGGCATTATCGCGGTGTCAGCGGGCGCCGGGGGCCATGCCGGCACCATCAGCCCCTTCGCGCTGGTGCAGGAAATCCGCCAGGTATTCGACGGCACCATCATCCTGGCCGGCTCCATCAGCACCGGTGCCCAGGTTGCCGCCGCCCGGCTCATGGGTGCCGACCTGGCCTACCTGGGTACCCGTTTCCTGGCCACAAAGGAATCCCTGGTGGAACCGGAGTACAAGGCTATGGTTCGGGACACCCGGGCCGCCGATATCGTCTACACCCCCAAGGTGTCCGGCGTGAATGCCAACTTTCTCCGCCCCAGCATCGAAGCCGCCGGTCTCGATCTGGACAGCGACGAAGCCCACGGCGGCCTGGACATGGAAAACGAGGCCAAGGCCTGGAAGAATGTCTGGTCCGCTGGCCACGGCGTTGGCGCGATCTCGGACGAGCCGGCCACCGCCGAGCTGTGCCAGCGCCTCGCCCGGGAGTACCACGATGCCCTGCAACAGGCCTGCAACGACGAATTCAGCCGGTAACTGCCAGACCGGGAGCCGCCTGTTCCATGGCGGCTCCTGCCCGCCCCGACAGTCCCTTTCCGACATCCCCCACCGCAAATGAAAACAATTCGTCGTTTCCGACGATAGCTGACCCTGACTTCGTGACCTAGCTTGACCATGACTGGTTAATCAACAACCAACATCCGGAACAACAACAAGTCACGGAGACCCGACGAATGTACCTGACCCAACCCCTGCACAAGGCCCTGACTGAAGCCCCGGACAAGACCGCCACGGTCTTCCAGGGCCGCCGCCACAGTTATTGCGAATTCGTATCCCGGATCGCGAGACTGGCGGCAGGCCTGCGACAGCTTGGCCTGAAGGAAGGCGACCGGGTGGCGATCCTGAGCCTGAACTCGGACCGCTACGCCGAGGCCATCTACGCCACCTTCTGGGCTGGCGGCGTGATCAACCCGGTGAACATCCGCTGGAGCCCGGCGGAGATCATCTATTCCCTGGACGACTGCGACAGCACCTTCCTGATCGTGGATGACACTTTCAGTCCCATGGTCAAACCGTTGACTGAAGGCTCCAGATCCCTGAACACGGTCATCTACTCGGGCGACGGGGAAACACCCGCCGGCACCCACAATTTAGAAGCCCTGATCCGCGACCACGAGGAAGCCGAAGACGCCCTGCGCAGCAACGATGACCTGGCAGCGGTCATGTACACCGGCGGCACCACCGGCAAACCCAAAGGGGTAATGCTCAGCCACACGAACCTGTTCAGCAACGCGCTGGGCTCCCAGGCGGTGGCCAACATGCCCCTGCGCTCGGTGACCCTGCATGCCGCACCCACCTTCCATGTCGCCGGCACCGGGCTGATCCTGCAGGGGGTCACACGCCACAGCACCAACGTAATCATCCCCATGTTCGAGCCGAAGGCGGTGCTGGAAGCCATTCAGAACGAGGGCGTGATCGAGACCTTCCTGGTGCCCACCATGCTGCGGATGGTGCTGGCCCATCCGGAGTTCGGCAACTACGACCTCAGCGGCCTGCAACATATGATGTACGGGGCCTCGCCCATGGACAGCACCCTGCTTAACAAGGCCCGCCAGGCCATGCCCCAGGCCGGTTTCCTGCAGGCCTACGGCATGACTGAGCTGTCGCCAACGGTGACCATCCTCACCAAGGACTGGCATGGTAATGAAGGCTTTGAGAGCGGCAAAATGATGTCCGCCGGACGCCCCCTGCCCATGGTGGAGATCCGCATCGTGGACGAGAACGACAACCCGGTACCCCACGGCACCCGGGGGGAAATCGTGGCCCGCGGGCCGGTGGTCATGCAGGGCTATTGGAACAAGCCGGAGCAGACCGCCCAGGCGCTGCGCAATGGCTGGATGCATACCGGCGACGCCGGCTACATGGATGAGGATGGTTTTGTCTACGTGGTGGACCGTATCAAGGACATGATTGTCACCGGTGGCGAGAACGTTTACTCCGCCGAGGTGGAGGAAGCCCTGCTGCAGATGCCCCAGGTGGCCCAGTGCGCGGTAATCGGCGTGCCGGACGACGACTGGGGCGAGCGGGTACACGCCACGGTGGTGGTGAATGACGACGCCGACCTGACCCTGGACGAGGTCATGGCCCATTGCCGGACCCTGATTGCCAACTACAAGATCCCCCGCAGCCTGGAAATCCGCGAGGAACTGCCGCTGTCACCAGCCGGCAAGCTGCTCAAGTACAAACTCAGGGAGGAACACTGGTCCGACCGGGACCGCAAGGTGAGCTGAACAACAACAAGACCACACCAAACCCCATGACAACAACAATGACGGGAGTGTCCCATGACCTACCTGAAGAACCCCCTGGCCGGCTTTATAGCCGGCGCTGCCCTGACCTCCATGATGGCGGTGGGCAATGCTGACGCCCGGGAACTGAGCTTCGCCTCCGGCGCCACGCCCAACTCCATCGGCTCCAAGAGCATCGAGGTGTTTGCCGATGCCCTGGAGGAACGCAGCGATGGTGATCTCAACACCAAGGCCTACATGCAGTCACTGCTGAGTTTCATGGAAACCCCGCCGGGCCTGCGGGATGGCATGGCGGATATCGGCTCGGTGCTGACGCCCTATTTCCAGACCGAGTTTCCCGCCACCATCATGCTCACCGAGATGACCATGCTGCTGGAGCTGGACGACACCACCGCCCGGGAAGCCACCTTCGCCTTTGGCGGCGCCATCTCCGAATACGTGTTCAACAACTGTCCGGAGTGTCTGGAAGAGTACAACAATGAAAACCAGGTGTTCCTGGGGATATCCGGCAGCACCCCCTATACCCTGATCTGCAACACCCCCGTGGTGACCATGGATGACATTGAAGGCAAGCGCATCCGCATTGGCGGCCCCCAGTGGGCCCGGTGGGTGGAGTCCATGGATGCCTCACCGGTGTCCATGGCGGTCAACGAAGTCTACGAAGGTCTGGGCCAGGGTGTGCTGGACTGCACCGCCCATAACCTGCCGGACCTGACCAACTTCAACTTTATCGAGGTCACCACCGACGTCACCATGGGCGTACCCGGGGGCATCTTCGGCGGCATCGCCACCCATATGAACAAGGACACCTGGAACAGCCTGTCGGCGGAGAACCGCGAGGCCATGCTCTACGCCTCGGCGGCCATTGCGGCGGAGCTGGCCCGCCTGTATGTGAAGGAACATGAGGAGAACCGCCAGCTGATTGAAGACAAGGAGGACATCACCGTCCATGAAGCCGGGGATAGACTCAAGGCCGCTACCCGCGAATTCATCGAAGGGGACATCGACACCATCGCGGAACGCTACCGGGACAACCACGACCTGGAACGCTCCGAAGAGATGATCAGCGAGTTCCGCGAAAGCATGACTCGCTGGGTGGAGCTGGTGAAGGACGTGGAAACCGGAGAGGAACTGCAACAGCTCTACTGGGATGAGGTGTTCTCGAAAGTGGATGTGAACGAGTACGGCCTGTAACAACCCTGACGGGCCAGGCAGGACGCCCGGCCCGTCAGTGCCCTTACAGGTTGCGCAGCTCCTTCATTCAGGTTGGTGCAGAATCATGATTCGGCTCTCCTGTCGCAACGGTCTTGTGATTTCAGGACTTCACAGGCCATGGCGACTCACATCCACTTTGGAGAAGACTTCCCGCCAGTAGAGCTCGGCCAGGGCTTCGCCGCTGTCAACGCCATCCACCAGGGAAACCCATTTCTCGAGGATCGGGCGGAAGGTCTCAATCATGTCACCGCCATTGTTGACATCGTATTTTTCGGCATAGGTAGCGGCCATGTTGTCCAGATCCTGACGGATGAATTCCCGGGTCTTTTCCTTCATGGCATCGCTGGCGTCGTGGATGGTAATCCGGTCGAGCTCTTCGGCGGTCTGCATGTTGTCCCTGGCCGCCTCGGCATAACCCCAGCTCAGTTCTGCGGACAGCACCGCGGAGGCGTGAAGCACGGCACGGCGCTCGTCCTCACTCAGACTGGCCCAGGCATCCTGGTTGACGGTGTTACCCACCCCTGCGAACACACCGCCCGGGGCACCGGTGGTGATGTCCGATACCACCTCCATCAGCTTGACGATGGTCAGTTCCGGCGCGGAATGGATGGTGCAGTCAACCACGCCCTGACTGAGTGCTTCGTAGGTTTCGTGTTGTGGAACCGATACCGGGGAAGCGCCAAGATCTTCGGCCCAACGGGACCACTGGGCTCCACCGATCCGTACCCGTTTGCCCTCAAGCTCTTCCAGGTTCCGTACCGGGGTATTGCAGAGCAGCATATAGGGCGATGTGCCACCGCCACCGATAAATACCTGATTCTGAGCCTCGAATTCATCGGCACACTCCGGGCAGTGGTTAAACAGGTACTCGGACATGGCACCGGCGTATGCCAGGCCCGCCGTGTCCGCCGGCGCATCCGTCAGCTCCAGCAACATGGACACTTCCGCCGCCAGATTTGTGCTCGGAAACTCCGCTGGGAAATAGGGTGTCAGAACCAGACCCGTGTCTGCCATGCCGTCCCTCACACCGGAGGGCGTCTCCGAGAAACTCAACAGCGACTGTGGAAAAACCTTCACCGTAATGGCCCCATCAGAATATTCCGACATGGCTTCAGCAAATACGTTGCCCGCTTCTGCGCCGATGGACTGAGGGGCGTAGCCGGTGGCGTAGGTCAGGGTGCGGGCCTCCGCGATACTGGCCAGCATGGAACCAGTGACCACCAGCGACAGGGCAAGGCGGGGAAAACGGGGAATATTGAAAGAACGCATAACAGCTCCTGGGGGACCCATCCGGGTTCCATTTTTGTTGTATAACAGGTTGTTGTATGTCGGCTGTCCGTTGAAAAGCAGGTCTGAGGCGACCATCGTTCAGCTTAGGAAGAGCGGCGGAGAAGGGCCTCGTCTGTTCCGACGAGATCGGAGAAAGGTGTTCCGGGTTCCAATCGATCAAATCGTCGAATCAGACGAGGTCGGGGCTTTTTTCGTGAGGGACACTGGCACAAACGTCCCGCTATAAACACAAGAACCCCAGGAGACAGCCATGCACGGACTTATGCAGGATCAGCCGCTGCTCATTTCCTCCATTATTGAGCACGCCGCCACCTTCCACCCGAACACCGAAATCGTCACCAAGACCGTTGAAGGAGACATCCACCGCACCAACTACGCCGAGATCCGCGACCGCTCCAAGCAGGTGGCCAACGCCCTGGCAAAGCTCGGGATCAAGCAGGGGGACTGCGTCGGCACCCTGGCCTGGAACACCTTCCGGCACTTCGAGCTGTACTACGGCGTCTCCGGCAGCGGAGCGGTCCTGCACACGGTGAACCCGCGCCTGTTTCCGGAGCAGATTGATTACATCGTCAACCATGCCGAGGACCAGGTGTTGTTCTTCGACACCACCTTCGCCCCGCTGGTGGAGAAAATGGCGCCGGCCTTCAAGAGCGTGAAGGCGTTCATCGCCATGACCGACCGCGCCCACATGCCGGACATCGATGTGCCCAACCTGCTGTGCTACGAGGAGCTCGTACAGGCTGAATCCACCGAGTTCGAGTGGCCGGAGTTCGAGGAGCGCACGGCCTCATCCCTGTGCTATACGTCCGGCACCACCGGCAACCCCAAGGGCGTGCTCTACTCCCACCGCTCCACGGTGATCCACTCCCTGATGGAGCTGGCGCCGGACGCGTTCGATTTCAGCAGCAAATCCACCCTGCTGCTGGTGGTACCCATGTTCCACGCCAACGCCTGGGGCGTACCCTACTCCGCCCCCATGGCCGGCTCGAAGATGGTACTGCCGGGACCCCATGTGGATGGCGAGAGCATCTTCCAGCTGATGCGCGACGAGAACGTCACCTTCTCCCAGGGCGTGCCCACTATCTGGCTGATGCTGTTCCAGTACCTGGACGCCAATCCGGAGGCGGACCTGCGCAAACTGACCCACCTGGAAGGCGTGGGTGTGGGTGGCGCCGCGCCCCCCGCCGCCATGATCGAACGTTTCCGCAATTCAGGCATTAAAATGGTCCAGGGCTGGGGCATGACCGAGACCAGCCCCATCGGCGTGATCAACAAGCCACTGCCCAAGCACGAGTCCTGGTCCGACGATGAGCGCACGAAACTGACCGCCATGGCGGGCCGGGGTGTCTGGGGCGTGGAGATGAAGATTGTCGACGACAACGGCAACCGCAAGCCCTGGGATGGTGTGGCCTCAGGTCACCTCTATGTTCGCGGCCCCTGGATCTGCAGCGGCTACTACAAGGGCGAGGGCGGCAACCCGCTGGATGACGAGGGTTACTTCGGCACCGGCGACATAGCCACCATCAACCCGGACGGCTTCCTGCAACTGGTGGACCGATCCAAGGACGTGATCAAGTCCGGCGGCGAATGGATTTCCTCCATCGAGCTGGAAAACGCCGCCGCCTCCCACCCGAAGGTGGCAGAAGCAGCGGTGATCGGCATCCCCGACCCGAAGTGGACCGAACGGCCCCTACTGCTGGTGGTCACCCGGGATGACCAGGAGATGGAAAAGGAGGAAATGATCGACTTCCTGAGCGACCACGTGGCCAAGTGGTGGCTGCCGGACGATGTCATCTTCCTGGATGAACTGCCCCACACCGCCACCGGCAAGCTGCTCAAGACCAAGCTGCGGGAAGAGTTTGGCGGCATGAAACCCGCCAGGGTCTCCTGAACCAACCATCGGACTGCCCTCCCCGGAGGGCGGGTACCCGCAGGAGCGCCAGCCATGATTGATCCCGCGTTCGTTGGCTACGAGACCCGCCCCCATACCCAGATGGTGGAGGCGGGCCGGTTACGCTTCTTTGCCAAAACCATTGGCGAGGACAACCCCGTGTACCTGGACGAGGGTGCGGCACAGGCCGCGGGCTGGCCATCCCTGCCGGTGCTGCCCACCTTTCTGTTCTGCCTGGACCTGGAACGTGATGATCCCCTGGACTACATGACAGCCCTTGGTATCGAACTGGGCAAGGTCCTGCACGGGGAACAGCACTTCGACTACCACCGGATGGTCTGCGCCGGTGACCGGCTGACCTTCCGTTCCCGGGTTACCGATATCTACCAGAAAAAGGCGGGCAGCCTGGAGTTTGTGGTGCGGGAGACCGCGGTGTTCCGGGAGAATGGAGGGCCCACCCCGGAGAGAGTGGCCGATCTCCGTTCCACTATTATCATCCGTCACAGGTAGAACTCCATGAGCACGACTGTCGATATCGCTTCCCTGAGGGTCGGGGACGAGATTCCGGCCCTGACCACACCGCCCATATCCAGGCTGACCCTGGCACTCTATGCCGGGGCCTCCGGCGACCATAATCCGATTCATGTGGACCTGGATTTTGCCCGCTATCATGGAATGGACGATGTCTTTGCCCACGGCATGCTCGCCTCTGCCTACCTGGGACGCATGCTGACCAACTGGCTGCCCCAGGAGGCTCTGATCAGTTTCGGGATGCGGTTTGTCGCCATCTCCCAGGTGCACGACGAATTAAGCTGCCGGGGTCACATCATCGAGCGCTTCGAGGAGGAAGGTGAGCAGCGGGCACGCCTGGAGCTTCGCGTCGTCAACCAGTATGGCGACACCCGGGTGGTGGGTGATGCGGTAGTCCGGCTCAGTTCATGATTTACAGTCCCCCCAGGATCAAACCCGGAGAGTCTTCCCAATGAGCACGACACCCCGCTTTACCATCCGCCACGAACACCATTTCGGTGACCGTGTAGTCCGCTGTTACCAGGAACGCCCGGCCAGCGTGCTGGCCTCCTTCCTGGCCTCGGTGGAACGGGCGCCGGAGGCGGACTGTATCGTCTGCGAAGGGCAGCGGCTCAGCTATCAGGAAGTGGCAGACCGGGCGGACGCCATGGCAGCACAACTCCGGCACCGGGGCGTTGAGCCCGGTGACCGGGTAGGACTGCTGATGGGTAACAGCACGGAACTGGTGCTGACCATCCTGGGTGTCCTGCGGGCCGGCGCCATCGTCATGCCCCTGAACATCCGTGAGCAGGCGCCGGGGCTGCGCTACATGCTGGAGCACTCCGACGCCAGGGCCGTCGTCTACCACGCCGACCAGGCCAACAAGCTGCCATCCCCCGATGACCTGCCGGGGCTTCGCCACCGGTTCGCCATTGGTGGCGGAGACGACCACAGTGAGCCCTTCGACAACCTGCTGAAGGACGCGGGAACCGACCTGCCGCTGCCGTCGACAAAGGAAGAAGACCCCGCCGTCATCCTCTATACCTCAGGCACCACCGGAAAACCCAAGGGGGTCATCCTGACCCACTTCAACATTATCCATTCGGTGATGCACTTCCAGCACACCATGGCGCTGGGGGAAGGCGAACGCAGCCTGCTGGTGGCCCCGGGCAGCCATGTCACCGGGCTGGTGGCCAATATCCTGACCATGACCCATGTGGCCGGTGCCACTGTGGTCATCCCCGCCTTTGATGCCGTGCAGGCGGTGGAACTGATCGCCCGGGAGAAAGTCACCCATACGGTCATGGTGCCGGCCATGTACAACCTGTGCCTGCTGCGCACCAATTTCCGGGACCACGACCTCAGCACCTTCCGTATCGGCGGCTTCGGCGGCGCCCCCATGCCGGAGAGCACCATTGCCCAACTGCGGGAGCAACTGCCGGACCTGGAGCTGATCAACGCCTACGGCGCCACCGAGACCACCTCGCCCTCCACCTGCCTGCCCCTGGGCGACGCTGGCCGCCATGCCGACAGTGTCGGATTGGTAGTGCCCTGCGGCGACATCCGCATCATGGATGATCACGGCCGGGAAGTGGCGCCGGGGGAATCCGGCGAGCTGTGGATCAGCGGCCCCATGGTGTCACCGGGCTACTGGAACAACCCGGAAGCCAACGCCCGGGAGTTCACCGCCGGGCACTGGAAGTCCGGGGATATCGGTTCCATGGATGAACAGGGTTTTGTCCGCATCTTCGACCGCAAGAAGGACATGATCAACCGGGGCGGCTACAACATCTACAGCGTGGAGTTGGAGAACCTGATTATCAGCCACCCCGCGGTGGTGGAATGCGCGGTGATTCCCCATCCGGACGAGGTGCTGGGGGAGAAGATCCATGTGTTCGTGACCCGGGTGGAAGACCAGGGGTTGAGCGAAGACGACATCCGCCGGTTCTGCCGGGAGAACCTGGCGGACTACAAGACGCCGGATTATGTGACGATTCAGGAGGAGCCCTTGCCGCGGAATGCCAATGGGAAGTTGGTCAAGGCTGGTCTCAAGGAGCGGATTGGGGGCTAAGTCGGCAACAGGCTGGCTTTGTGCTTAACTGCTCCCCCCTCTCCCCGGCCCTCTCCCTCCAGGGGAGAGGGGGGAGTTTGCCGCTAATCTGTATCTGGACTTCACCCCTTAGTCTCCCCGAAACGTCGTTGTTTAAGTTTGCACAGGACAGTCCCCTCTCCCCTGGAGGGAGAGGGTTAGGGAGAGGGGGGAGCAGACGAGTTCGGGGCTAGATGGACTGCACCTGAAATGCAATGGAGAAAGCCTCCCGGCCCCGGACCTCGAAGATCAACGGTCCGATCAGGCTCCCTCATAAAGCGACTCAATCACTTCGGTATACTTCTCATGGATCTTGCTCCGCCGTACCTTCATGGTGGCAGTCACTTCGTCATCGTCGTGGTCCAGTTCCTTGGTGAGCAGGTGGAAACGCTTCACCTGTGCCACCTGCGGTAGCTGGTCATTCCCCCGGTTGATCTCGTCCTGAACCAGTGCGTTGACCCGTTCATGCTCCGCCAGGCTGCGGAAGGTGGTGTAGGCCACCCGCTCCTGCTCCGCCCATTTGGCCACCGTCTCGAAATCAATCTGGATCAGGGCGGACACATACTTGCGGGACTCGCCGATCACGATACATTCCTTGATGTAGGGGCTGGCCTTGATGGTGTTCTCGATCTCAGTGGGCGACAGGTTCTTGCCCCCGGCGGTGATCATGATGTCCTTCAGGCGGTCCACGATGCGCAGATGCTCGCCCTGCCACTGGCCCACATCGCCGGTGTGCAGCCAGCCATCCTTCAGGGTTTTGGCCGTGGCCTCGTCGTTCTTGTAGTAGCCCTGGAACATACTGCCACCCCGCAGCAGGATCTCGTCGTGCTCACCAAGCCTCACCTCCACACCGGTGATTGGCCTGCCCACGGTACCCAGCTGGATCTCGTCCAGGGGCTGGGCGGTGGCGACGCCGGTGCTTTCCGTCTGGCCGTAGACTTCCACCAGCGGCACGCCGATGGTGCGGAAAAACTCAAGGATGCCGGAAGAGATGGGCGCCGCCCCGGTCATGGCGATATGGCAGCGGCGCAGGCCCACATAGTTCTGCAGGGCCCGGAACACCAGCCAGTACCAGAACCCGTAACGGGCCCGGTCCATCCGGCTCCACCGGGCCTTCGGCTTTGTCGCCAGTGACGCGCAGGCGGCCATGGCCCGGTTGAACAGGGCCCGGCGCAGGCGACCGGTTTCCTGGATCTTGATGTAGATGGCCGAGTGCAGCTTCTCCCAGATACGGGGCACCCCAAGGAAAAAGGTGGGCGCGATTTCCCGCAGGTCCTCCTGCACCGTGCGCAGGCTTTCGCCAAAGCTGACGGTGCTGCCCACGTACAATGGCCCGATATTGGTGAAGGCCTGTTCAGCCACATGGCACAGGGGCAGGTAGGACAAGCTGGTGTCCTGCTCATCGATGGCCAACAGCTCAATCAGCCCCGGCGCCGCCGCGTACAGATTACGCCAGGAAATCATGGCGCCCTTGGGCCGCCCGGTGGAGCCGGAGGTGTAGATCATCAGCGCGGTTTCATCCATGCCCTGCTGGTCCAGCAGTTCATCCACAATGCCCGGATACTCCCCCTCGTAGGCCACACCCATGGCCTCCACTTCCCCGAAGGGGGTGGGCGGATCCGGGTAATGGCGCAGGCCCTTCATGTCGATCACCACGTTGTGCCTGAGACGGGGTAACTGCGGCCAGGCTTCCAGCACCTTGTCGGTCTGTTCCTGGTCCTCGCAGATCACCATGGTGCTGTCGCTATGCTCCAGCACGTAGGCCACTTCATTCCAGGGGCTGGTGGGGTAGACCCCGACACAGATGCCCCGCACCATGCCGATGCCCATCTGGGCGATCACCCATTCCACCCGGTTCTCGGAGATGATCGCCACGTGGCCACCGGGCTCCAGTCCCAGGGCTTTCAGCCCCAGGCCGAACTGCCAGGCACGGCGGTAGAACGTCTGCCAGTCGATGGCCTGCCAGATGCCGAAGTCCTTCTGGCGCAGGGCCAGATCATTGGGCCGCTGGCGGGCATGTTCCCGCAGCATCTGTGGCAGGGTCAGTTCGGATAATTCCGGTCGGGTCATGACAACCACCGTTTACGACGCTTGTAGTGCTTGATGTCCCGGTAACTGCGGGCTTCCCCGTCCTTGCCGCCGACACCCAGGTAGAACTCCTGCACGTCCTCGTTGTCGGTGAGCCGGTCCGCCGGTCCGTCGATCACGATCTTGCCGTTTTCCATGATGTAGCCGTAGGAGGCGATGGCCAGGGATACCGCCGCATTCTGCTCCACCAGCAGGATCGCGGTGCCCTGCTCGCGGTTGATACGGGCGACGATCTCGAAGATCTCCTCCACCAGCAGCGGCGCCAGCCCCAGGGAAGGCTCGTCCAGCATGATCAGCTCGGGCCGGGCGATCAGTGCCCGCCCGAGGGCCAGCATCTGCTGCTCACCGCCGGAGAGGTAACCCGCCAACTGACGCCGGCGTTCCTTCAGTCGGGGAAAGTAGTCATAGACCAGCTCGTACCCCCCGGAGCGGGAGGATTCCCGCCCGGTCAGGGCATAGGTGGCCGCCACCAGGTTTTCCTCCACGGTGAGATCCTCGAACACCCGCCGGCCTTCCATGACATGGAACAGGCCATCCCGCACCAGTTTCTCCGGCGGCCGGGTCTTCACGCTCTGGCCGTTGAGGCGGATATCCCCGGCGGTGACCTCGCCATCCTCCAGGGACAGCAGACCGGACACGCTCTTGAGGGTGGTGGACTTGCCGGCTCCGTTGGACCCCTGCAGCGCGACAATGGCGCCCCTGGGGACCCTCAGGGACAGGCCCCGCAGGACCTGCACCGTCTTGTTGTAGACCACCTCAATGTTGTCGACTTCCAGAACGGCGTCCATACCGGCCTCAGTCAAGGTGAATCCAGTCGGATACCGGCTCGTAACGGCCTTCTTCCGCGTTCACCCGCCAGATACGGCCCACCGGGAAGGACATGTCCTTCACTGTCACCGGGATACCGATGATGCCGCCGGTGTCCCAGTCCTCGATGGAGGCCAGGGATTCGGCCATATTGTCGGCGGTGAGTTCCTTGCCGGCGTCCAGGGTGCGCTCAATCACCTCGGTCCAGACCATGGCGTTGAACCAGCCCTGCATGTAGCCGGTGGGACGGTAGCCTGCTTCCGGGTCGCTTTGCTCGGCCTGGGCCCGCAGGGCATCCAGCATGGGGCCGCTGTCCGGGCTGTCGTAGTAGTTGTAGGGCATGACACCCATGTAGCCGTCGGCGTCCTCACCCATCTTGTCGATGATCAGCTTGTCGGAGGACCAGAAGGTGCCCATGAACTGGGTGTCCAGCCCCATCTGACGCATCTGCACCATGAACTCGTTGATGGGCGAGAGTACATAGCCGTGGAACACCACATAATCCGGGCGCACGCGACGCAGCTTCAGCACCTCGGCGGACACATCCACACTGCCCGGCTTGGTGACGATCTCCTCAACCACCTCAATGCCCAGATCGGCGGCCCTGGCCTTGCCGTTCTCGATGGGGTCCTTGCCGAACTCGGTATCGCTGTAGACGAACGCCACCGTGGGCATGTCGCCGCCTTCACCCTGGCTGGCGATGTACTCCAGGATGATGCCGAACATCTGGCTGTAGCTGGGTCCCGGAATGAACTGGTAGGGGTACTGCTCGTTGTCGGTGAGGGCCGTGGCGAAGGAGGCGCCGCTCATCAGCGTGGTGTTCATGCTGTTCAGCTCGGAGGAGATGGCCTTCATGAAGCCCGTGCTGTCGCCGTAGTAAACCGCGGGTGACTCACTGCCGGAGATCTTCTTGAAGGCTGCGACCGACCGGTCCACCTCATAGGCGGTGTCCTCCATCACGTACTCCACCGGGTGGCCGTTGATGCCGCCCTGACTGTTGATCCAGTCGGTGTAGTCGGTCAGGCCGGCGTGGATATGGATGCCGGCAAAGGCAAACACCCCGGACAGGGGAATGGAGCCACCAAACACGATCGGCTCCTTGTCCTGGGCCATGGCCGGAGCGGCCAGTCCCAGGGCGGCCACAAAGCTGGAAATACCAGCCAGCCGGCGGCCCTTCTGCATCAGTTGGTTGAACATGGTGTGTCTCCTTGCTTCTTGTTGTTGGTGCTGTCGGGTCGGTCTGTTGGTGTTGTCGGGTTAATGGCGTCCACCGCCTTGGTCAGCTGCGGAACGGCCACAGGTGGAAGAAGCGGCGTATGCGACGCCATATTTCCGCCAGCCCGTGGGGCTCGAAAATCAGGAAACCGACGATCAGGGCGCCGAAGATAATCTCCAGCATCGGCGACATGAACACCGGGGCATTGGGCCAGATTGGCGTCATTACCGCCGTCAGCAGCTTCAGCGCCTCCGGCACCAGGGTCATGAAGGCGGCCCCCAGGATGCCCCCCAACAGGTTGCCCATACCGCCGACGATCACCGCCGCCAGGTAGAAAATGGACATGGACAGCGGGAAGCTCTCCGGTGTCACCACCCGATAGAAATAGGCAAACAGGCCTCCGGCCACACCGGCGTAGAACGAGCTGAGGGCAAAGGACATCAGCTTGTACTTCAGTAGGGGGATGCCCAGGATCTCAGCGGAAATATCACGATCACGGATCGCAATGAAAGCCCGCCCCACCCGGGTTCGGAACAGGTTCTTTGCCGCCAGCAGGGCCAGTACCGCCAGCGGCACAATGATGAAGTACATGGCGAAGTCGCTGCGGAATTCGAGCCCGAACAGGTGGGCCGGGTCCAGGCTCAGACCCTCCATGCCGCCGGTCACCGGCTCCCACTCCGCAAAAATGAAATGCAGGAACACGCTGGCCGCCAAGGTGGCGATGGCCAGGTACAGCCCTTTCACCCGCAGGGACGGCAGACCCACGAGAATGCCCACCGCCGCGGCCACCAGCCCTGCCGCCAGCAGGGTCACCGGGAACGGCAGGCCCGTGTTGATGGACAGCCAGGCCACGGTGTAAGCGCCGACTCCCATGAAACCCGCCTGCCCCAGGGAAATCAGCCCGGTGTAGCCGGTAAGGATATTCAGGCCGGTGGTGCTGATGATGGCAATCCCCACCAGGCAGCCCAGGTACAACAGGTAGGAACTGGCCAGGAACGGGAACGCCAGCAATACCGCCAGCAGCAGCGCAAACCAGGTTTTCTGGGTGCTGCTGGTCCAGATGGCCTCGTCGGCCAGGTAGGTCTGTTTGGCGTCGCCGATGCGCATCTTACACTCGCTCTATTTCGTGGGTGCCGAACAGGCCGTAGGGTTTGAACACCAGAATCACCGCCAGTACCGCAAAGGTGGCGGGCATGCGGTATTCGCCCCCCAGGTAGGCGCCTGCGACGGTTTCCAGCCAGCCGATGAATACCCCGGCAATCAATGCTCCGAGGATGCTGTCCAGACCGCCGACAATCACTACCACCAGCACACTCAGGCCGATAATGCCGAATTGGGGACTGAGGCCACCGGTGGCCGCCACCAGGATGCCCGCCAGGGACGCCGCCAGGGACCCGAACACCCAGGCCAGGTTGAACACCCGGCGCACGTTGATGCCCATGGAGTAGGCCGCCGCTTGGTCCGATGCCGTGGCCCGCAGCGCTACCCCGCCCCGGGAGAAGCGGAAATACAGCAGGTAGAGCACCAGCACCGCCATGCCGATGAGGAAACCGTAGGCAATCTTGGGGGCGAGATACATGGGGCCGATAAACACCGGCTCCCGTGGCAGGAACGATGGCAGCAACTGGGGATCGGCGGTCCAGACCAGTTCCACCAGACCCACCAGGATGCTGGCGATACCGATAGTGACCATCACCACGGAAATGGGCGACTCCCCCAGCATGGGGCGGATCATGGTTTTCTCGATCACACCCCCCAGCAGGGCACCACCGATTACGGCCAGGGGCACCGCCAACCAGGGCGACAACTCCATGCCGCCGGCAAATGCCAGGAACAGGTAGGCGGCAAACATCATGATCTCGCCGATGGCGAAATTGATGACCCGGGTGGCCTTGTAGATGATCACAAAGCCCAGGGCGATCAGGGCATAGAGTCCGCCCATGGCCAGCCCCGCCAGGCTGATCTCACCAAAGAACAGCCAGTCCATCAGGCCGCCTCCCGGTCCGGGTTGAGTCGCTTGCGCAGGCTATCGATATCGCTGTTGCCCAGGTAGGCTTTGATCACTTCGGGATTCTGCTGGACCTCGGCGGGAGCGCCCTCGGCGATCACCTGACCGAAGTTGAGTACGGCGATGTGGTCGGAGATATCCATCACCATGCCCATGTCGTGCTCCACCATCAGCACGGTGATGTCCCATTCCTCCCGGATATCCAGGATAAACCGGGCCATGTCCTCTTTCTCTTCCCGGTTCATACCGGCCACCGGCTCATCCAGCATCAGCACCTTCGGGCGCATGGCCAGGGCCCGGGCCAGCTCCACCCGCTTCTGCAGGCCATAAGGCAGGCTGGCCACCGGTTGGCGGCGGATATGGTCAATCTCCAGGAAGTCGATAATGCGGCGCTCCACCTCCTCACGGATCTCCATTTCCTCCCGGCGGGCGCGACCATAGTAGGCCAGCGAGCCCAGCAGGCCGGTTTTCATATGCACATGGGCGCCGAGTTTGATGTTGTCGAGCACAGTCATGCCCCGGAACAGGGCGATGTTCTGGAAAGTACGGGCGAGACCCAGGGCCGCCCGCTTCGGGGGTTTAAGGCCCTTGAGGGGCTCACCCTGATAATGGATCTTTCCGTGCTGGGGTTTGTAGAAGCCTGAAATACAGTTAAACAGCGAGGTCTTGCCGGCACCGTTAGGACCAATCACGGTGGTGATCGTGTCCCGCGGCACCCGGAAACTGACATCCTGCAGCGCGTGCACGCCACCAAAGGAAAGCGACAACTGGCTGATTTCCAGTATATTCACAACGCCTCCATGTGCTGACCCGCACCGATACGCCAGCTATCCAGTCGGGCCGGGGGTTCCTGGAGCGGATCAATAGTTGTTGTTTTTATCTATTCGCTAGATTGCTGGGGCGGCAGCGGGAAAAAATCGTCCATTCCGACGATATTTCACGTCTTTTGGCGGCCAGCGGTTCCAGTGTCAGGCCCAGCAAAATCGTCCATAGCGACGATAGGGGGACAGGGCCGTGTGGCCTATGGTCTGGTGTAGTACAACTGTCCCGATTCATACGCTCCAGAAAGGCCCTGCACCATGAGCGGTACCAGCCAGACCGACTTCGATCCCGAGGCATTGCTCGGCTACCTGAAAACGCACCTGCCCGAACTCGCCAGTCCCGTTAACGCTGGCGACGCCTCCATCACGCCTATCTCCGGCGGCCAGTCCAATCCCACCTACTTTGTAAGCGTGGGCGACCGTCAACTGGTGCTGCGCAAGGCCCCCAACGGCGAACTCCTGCCCGGTGCCCACCGGGTGGACCGGGAGTACCGCATCATGGATGCTCTGTCGGATTCCGGGGTACCGGTGCCGGATATGGTGCGACAGGAAAACGACAAGAGTGTGTTGGGTGCCTCCTTCTACCTGATGGAACGACTGCACGGGCAGGTTTTCCATGAAAGCACCCTGCCAGACCACAAGCCCGAGGCAAGGTCCGCCATATACCGCCACAAGGCCCAGGTTCTGGCCAACCTTCACCGGGTGGATGTCGCTGACAAAGGGCTGGCGGATTACGGTCGCACGGGCCCCTTCTTCAGTCGCCAGATCCATCGCTGGACCAAGCAGTGGGAACTGTCGAAGACCCGGGAAATTCCCGAGATCGATCAACTTGCCCAGTGGCTGAAGGACAACGACGACGGCGACGAAACCTCCACCCTGGTACACGGCGACTACCGCATCGGCAACCTGATGATCCACCCCTCCGAGCCCCGTATTGTCGGTGTGCTGGACTGGGAACTGTCCACCCTGGGCCACCCCCTGGCGGACCTGGCCCATGCCACCGCCATGTGGCATATCACGCCAGAAGAGTATGGCGGACTGATGGGCGCGGATCTGAAGGCACTGGGCATTCCGGAACGTCAGGAATTTGAGGACATTTACCTTGAGGCCGCCGGGTTCAGCAACGGCCTGACCACCTTCCACCATGTCTTTGCCCTGTTCCGGTGGGCGGTGATATTCCAGGGCATCGCCAAGCGGGCCGAGGAAGGCAACGCCGCCTCTGACAACGCCGCCACCGTCGGGGCCCTGGCCATTGCCTTGGGACGACGCGGGGCGGACATGCTTTCCGGTGATCGCTAGCCGGCCCGGCTCATCGACTCCGCCCATCCAGGCGCAGTATCCTGATTGCAGACACTGAAAACCGAAGGTAACTCACCGTGACCAACGATCCGATTGTTATCACCAGCATCGCCCGCACCCCCATGGGGGGCTTCCAGGGCGACCTGAAAAACCTGTCCGGCACCGACCTGGGCGCCACGGCCCTCAAGGCGGCGTTGCAGCGCTCGGCCATGGACAGCAAGGACATCAGCGAGGTGATGATGGGCAACGTGCTGCCCGCCGGCCTGGGCCAGGCACCGGCACGGCAGGCGGCGCTGGGCGCCGGGCTGGACCTGTCCACCCCCTGCACCACCATCAGCAAGGTTTGTGGCTCCGGCATGAAGGCCGCCATGCTGGCCCATGACCTGATCACCGTAGGCAGCGCCGATATCATCGCCGCCGGCGGCATGGAGAGCATGACCAACGCTCCCTATCTGGTGCCGAAGATGCGAGGTGGCGCCCGCCTGGGCCATGCCGAGATGCTGGACCATATGTTCTTCGACGGGCTGGAGGATGCCTACGACAAGGGCCGGTTGATGGGCACCTTCGCCGAGTCCTGTGCGGATCATTACAGCTTCACCCGTGAACAGCAGGACGAATACGCCCTGGCGTCCCTGGACCGGGCGCTGAAGGCCATTGAACAGGGGCACTTCCGCAACGAGATCACGCCGGTCGACACCGGTCGGGGTCTGGTGGAGGTGGACGAACAACCCGGCAAGGCCCGCCCGGACAAGATCCCCTCCCTGAAACCGGCCTTCCGCAAGGACGGTACGGTGACGGCCGCCAATTCATCCTCGATTTCAGACGGCGGTGCGGCGCTGGTACTCATGCGCCGGTCCGAGGCGGAGAAGCGGGGCCTGACTCCCCTGGCCACTATCAAAGGCCACAGCAGCCACGCCCGGGCGCCGGAGTGGTTTACCACGGCACCGGTGGGCGCCATCCAGCACCTGATGGAAAAGACCGGCTGGAGCGTATCGGATGTGGACCTGTTCGAGATCAATGAGGCGTTTTCGGTAGTGCCCCTGGCGGCCATGAAGGAGCTGGATATCCCCCACGACAAGGTGAATGTGCATGGCGGCGCCTGTGCCCTGGGCCATCCGCTGGGGGCGTCCGGGGCGCGGATTATCGTGACCCTGTTGGGGGCGATGCAGACCTATGATCTGAAGCGTGGGGTGGCTTCATTGTGTATTGGTGGGGGTGAGGCTACGGCTATTGCCCTTGAGCGCGGATAGCAATAAAGCTCCGAAACCGCCCCCAAACTTCGAGGTCAGTGATGGGCGTGGGGGCTTTCAGAGCAGCGCCATGGATGGCGCGGTGCAAGGTCGGTACAGGATGTACCGTGAATTGCAGCGGCGAAAGCCCCCACGCCTATCGCTGACCTGCACCGATGTTTGATCTGCTTAAGGTTCAGGACCGGAAAATCCAAACTCGTTATGTATGCCGGGATCGGTGCGACAGCCCGGCAGGTGGGTAGGGTCTTTCTCCACCGCAATTCAGGGGCCATCCCTGGCAACCCACCTTGCTCCGCGCCTTCCCTGGCGCTGTTCCGAAAGACCCTACCCACCCACCGGGCTGCCCATAGTTTGGTGCCAGGTCAAACTCAGCAAAGGGATCTACACTTTGGGATCCGCAAACCTCGGCGCCCTTTTCTCCAGATTGGCATACACCGCCTCCACCTGATTCGGGCTACCAATAATGGCCTCCTGTTCCCGGGACTCTTCCAGCAGGATGCGGGCGGCGTGTTCCTTCGGGGTGATTGCGTCGCTGAGCATACGCTTCATGGCGCGGATGGCGTCCGGGCTCTTGCCGGCGATGGCCTGGGCCTGGGTGAGGGCTTCCTCCCGGGGGTTGCCGGCGATGCGGGTGGCCAGGCCTACGTCCAGGGCTTCCTGTCCGGAGAGGATACGACCGGTGTAGCACAGCTCCCGGGCGATGTCCGGACGCACCAGTTCGTTGACCAGCACCATGCCGCCCATGTCCGGCACCAGGCCCCATTTGATCTCCATCACCGCCCACTGGGAGTCCGGGGTGGCGTAACGGAAGTCCGCGCCCAGGGCGATCTGCAGGCCGCCGCCGAAACAGACGCCATGCACCGCCGCAATTACCGGCACCGGTACTTCCCGCCACACCATGGCCACGTACTGAGCCAGGTTGGAGTCGCCGTGAGTTCTTTTCTCCAGGCCCTCGGTGGTGGAGCTGGGCTGACCCTCAGCCATTTTGGAGAAGTTGCCCATATCCAGGCCCGCACAGAAGCAACGGCCTTCGCCGCTGACGACAACCGCCCTCACCGTGGGGTCGTTCTTCAGGGACTCCCCCGCGGCCGCCAGATCGGCAAACATCTCGGTGCTGATGGCGTTCATCTTGTCGGGGCGGTTAAGGCGAACCTCGACCACGCCTTCATGGTTAGTGCGGATAACCTGTACGGTGTCGGACATAGTGACTTCCTCGATAGCAGCAGGCCCGCTCAGGTGGAGCGTTTGGCCTTGTCCTGATTGTTGATAGCGGTAATGGCTTCCCGGGCACGGCGCCATTCATCGTCGCCCCAGGCGGCCAGGGCGGAGAAGTTGGCGCCGTCCGCCTGGTACTGGCCACCGTCGATGGCGATGGTCTGGCCGTTGACGTACTCGGCGCCCGGCCCCAGCAGGAACACGGCCAGGTTGGCCAGTTCCGGGTAACGGCCGGGGCGGCCCATGGGGCTGTCCCCCAGGTCCATTTCTCCCAATGGTCCCAGACGTTTGCTCATGCCTTCGGTGGGGAAAAGGCCCGGCGCGATGGCGTTGAGGCGGATGCCGCGGTTGCCCCACTCTACCGCAAGTGACTGGGTCATGGCATTAATGCCGGCCTTGGACATGGCTGAGGGCACCACGAACGGCGAGCCGTTCCAGACCCAGGTGGTGACAATGGACACCACCGAGGCCGGCTTGCCTTCCGCCAGCCAGCGCTTGCCGCAGCTCTGGGTGACCAGGAAGCTGCCCCGGAACACGATATTGGCGACGGCATCGAAGGCCCGGTGGGACAGGTCCTCGGTGCGACTGACGAAGTTGCCGGCCGCGTTGTTGATCAGGCCGGTGAGGGCGCCGCCGTCGTCCCAGATCTGCTGGACCATGGCGTCGATGGCTTCCGGGCTGCGGATATCGCAGGGGATGGGGGTGACCCTGCCGCCATGGCGTCCCGTCAACTCGCTGGCGGTCTCTTCCAGCACACTGCCCCGGCGGCCACAGATATACACATGGGCCCCCAGGATCAGACAGGCTTCGGCCATTTCCTTACCCAGCCCGGTGCCACCACCGGTCACCAGGATGCGTTCGCCGTCCAGGAGGCCTTTCCGGTACATCAGTTCTTCTGCGTTCATGATGGTTCTCCTTCGCGGGCATATCGGGGTTCGCGCTTTTCCAGGAAGGCACTCACTCCTTCCTGGAAATCATCATCCTGCACACACAGGATCTGGTTGCGGTCCTCCAGGGCCACCACCGCTTCCAGGCCCTGGGCGTCGATGGCCAGGCCCAGGGCTTCCTTGGTCAACCGCAACCCCAGGGGCGTGGCCCGCAGCATGTCCGCCACCAGGCCGTCGGCATGCTCATGGAGCTGCTCCAGCGGTGCCACCAGACTGGTGAGCCCCAGTTCCCGGGCCCTCTCGGCCTCGATAAAACGACCGGTGAGCAGGTATTCCGCCGCCACGGAGGCGCCGACCATGCGGGGCAGGAAGTAACTGACACCCACATCACAGCCACTGAGCCCCAGTTTGATAAAGGCGGCGTTCATGCGGGCATCGGGGGTGAGCAGGCGGATATCACTGGCCAGGGCAATGGCAAAACCGCCACCGCTGGCGGAACCCTGCACGATGCTGATGATCGGCTGGGGGCAGCGGCGCATGGCCACCATGATGTCCCGCACCGCCCGCTGCTCGTCCAGCGCGCCACCTACCCGGGGGTTGATCGGCGTCTGTGCCTGCTCCTTGAGGTCCAGCCCCGCGCAGAAGGCACGGCCCTCGCCGGCCAGCACCACCACGCGGATATCCCGACGATAGTAGAGTTCATTGAACCAGGTTCGCAGGGCCTGGATCAGGGGCCGGTCCAGGGCATTCAGGGCATCCGGTCGCGCCAGGGTGACACGGGCCACACCGCCGGACTCTTCAATGTTCAGGGAGGTGGGAAGATCTGACATGAGCGGTTTCCTCGCCAACGATGGTGCCCTTTTGAGGCACCATCGGGTTCTGTGGGATCCACTACATGATCATTTGATAAGCAAGCTCACACATCGTCGGAACGGACGAACCGACAGGAGGTCGCTTTCACCGGGAACCCAGCGGGGAACATTCCTGCACCAGTCTTTCGATCAGCTCCCCGGCCGGCATCTCCCGGGCCAGCGGCGCCCCCTGGCCCGCCCAGTGGGCCGCGAATGCCTGGCTCCCCTTCGCGGTTGCGGCGGCGGCCAGGGCCTTTCCCGCATCGTAGGCAATGGGATAGTCGGGTAGCGTCGAGGCACCGGCCAGATCAATGTCCGTATAAAAGCGGTTCACAATGCCACGGGCGGGGCGACCCGAGATGGCACTGGTGATCTGCGTATGATGGCCGCGGTCACTCTTGATGGCATCGCGATGGCCGGCACTGGCGCTGGATTCCGGGCACAGGATGAAAGCGGTGCCCAGTTGGGCGCCGGCTGCCCCCAGTTCCATCACGGCGCCGATGCCCTGGCCATCCATGATCCCGCCCGCCGCGACAACCGGCACGCGGCTATTGGCGCAGACCAGGCGGGTAAGGGGCAGGATACCCAGTTGCTGGTCGCCCTTCTCCGGCTCGAATACACCACGATGCCCCCCGGCCTCGGCGCCCTGGGCAACGATGGCATCCACGCCCGCGGCTTCCACCTTGACCGCCTCGTCGGGGGTTGTGGCGCAGCCAAAGGTCACGATGCCCGCCTCCTGAAGGGAGCGGATCCATTCCTCCGGCGGTAACCCGAAATGAAAACTGACCACCGCCGGCCGTTCCTCCAGGAGCATGTCCAGGGTTGAACGGTCTTCAGTGAAACTCCGGTAGGGCGCGTTCAGCGCCGACGGCGGGGTGGCATCGAACTCGTCGAAGAAGGGCCTGAGGTGGCTGACCCAGTTGGTCTCCCGCTCCGGGTCCGGCGTGGCGGCCTGGTGACAGAACACGTTGACGTTAAACGGTTTGTCCGTCAGTGCACGGGTGGCGGCAATCATCTCCCGCGCCTTTTCCACCGAACTGGCCCCGATCCCGATGGAGCCCAGGGCCCCGGCATTGGATACGGTGGCGGCCAGCTCGGGCGTGGAAACCCCCACCATCGGTGCCTGGACGATCGGGTACTGGATGTTGACGAGACGGGTCAGCGGATTCGAGAAGCTCATGGTGTTCCCCCTTGCGTAATGCGATCACATTATCATGCCATGATCGCCTGTGCCGCAGCGGGTGCCACGTAAGCCCGTTCCCCGGCGCATGCCTGCTGAACCGTTTGCAGGCCTGCCCGTCAACAACCGGTCAGAGCAGGTTCTTGAGTTCCCGGGCAATCAGAAGCCGCTGCACCTCGCTGGTGCCCTCGTAGATCTGGGTGATGCGGGCGTCCCGGTAAAGTCGCTCAACCCCGTAGTCTTCCAGGTAACCGTAGCCGCCGTGGATCTGGATGGCGTGGGAGCAGACTTCCTCCGCCAGCTCGCTGGCAAACAGCTTGGCCTGGGAAGCCTCCGACAGGCAGGGCTGGCCGGCGGTTTTCAGGCGGGCGGCGTGGACTACCAGCAGTCGTGCCGCATTCAGGCGGGTGTGCATATCCGCCAGCATGTTGGCGATACTCTGGTGCTCAGTGAGCGGCACCCCGAACTGCACCCGTTCACGGGCGTATTTCAGGGCTGCCTCGAAGGCCGCGCGGGCCACCCCCACCGCCTGGGCAGCGATGCCGATACGGCCACCTTCCAGGTTGGACAGGGCAATGTTCAGGCCCTTGCCCCGCTCTCCCAGCAGGTTTTCCTCGGGAATGCGGCAATCCTCCAGGGTGATGGCACAGGTGTCGGAGCCGCGGATGCCCAGCTTGTGCTCCATGCGGTCCACCCGGAAACCGGGGTTATCGGTGGGCACCAGGAAGGCGGACAGGCCGCGCTTGCCCTGGTCCGGGTCGGTCACTGCGAACACCACCGCCAGCCCGGCCCGCTTGCCGTTGGTGACAAACTGCTTGGCACCGTTGAGCACCCATTTGCCGTCCTTCAGTTCCGCCCGGGTCTTGAGGTTGTGGGCCTCGGAGCCAGCCTGGGGTTCAGTCAGACAGAAACAGCCGATGGTCTCGCCACTGGCCAGGGAGGGCAGCCAGCGTTTCTTCTGGTCCTCGGTGCCGTAGTTGAGCACCGGGGCGCAACCCACGGAGTTATGCACGCTCATCAGGGTACTGGTGGCGCAGCAGCCGGCGGCCACTTCCTCCACCGCCAGGGCGTAGGCGACGAAGTCCACGAAGCTGCCGCCCCACTCCTCCGGCACCACCATGCCCAGCAGGCCCAGCTCGCCCATCTGCCGGATCACGGCCTCGTCGATATAGCCGGACTTGTCCCACTCCGCTGCCCGGGGCGCCAGTTCGCTCTGGGCAAACTGCCGGGCCATGTCGCGGATCATCCGCTGGTCTTCGTTGAACTCAATATCCTGCATGGTGGCGTTCTCTTGTTGTTCTCTGCGTCTGACAGGGTGACAAACCGTTGGTTACCGGGCCTCGTCGAAAAAGACGGAAATGTCCTCAGGCTTCAGGTCATCAATGCTCGCGATACGCCATTTCGGAGACTTGTCCTTGTCCACGATGAGCGCTCGGATGCCCTCGACAATATCGCCCCGGTCGAACCATTGATAATCCAGCGCCAGCTCCAGTTGGAGGGCTTCTGCAAGGGACAGCTCCCGGCCCCGGCGTACCAGTTCCAGGGACAGGCCCATGCCCAGGGGGGACAGTGTATCCAGTGCCTTCAGGGTGTCCCGGGCCCAGTCCGCGTACGCCGGACGCTGCTCCTGGCGCAGGGAATCACGCACCGCCCGCAGATCAGGCTTCGCAAAGTGCTCATCGATGGCCGGCTGCATCTCGGCCAGGCGGGAGGTCCCTGGCTCGGCGGCGGCATGGGCCAGACCTGACGTCAGGGAAGCCACGGTGGTGGCGTCGGTGCCGTCCAGGGTGACGTCGATGGTGGCGAAGGTTTCCTCGGGTATATAGAGGTCCGCCAATCCGGCATGGATGGCATCCGCAGCATCCAGGTGGCTGCCGGTCACCGCCAGGTATTCCCCGAGGCGGCCTGGCAGGCGCCCCAGGAAATACGTCGCCCCCACATCGGGAAAGTAGCCGATGCCGGTCTCGGGCATGGCAAGCTTCGACCGATCACTGACAATGCGCAGACTGGCGCCCTGGGCGATGCCCATGCCGCCCCCCATGACAATGCCGTTCATCAGGGCCAGCACCGGCTTGGAATAGTCGTGGATGGCCTGGTCGAGGGCGTACTCCTCCTCGAAAAACACCCGGTGCAGGTTGTCACCGGACCGGTAACTGTCATACAGGGCGCGGATGTCGCCCCCGGCGCAGAAGGCCCGGTCACCGGCACCCAGGACGACAACCGCATCGATGCTGCTGTCTTCGGCCCAGTCGTCCAGTTGCCGGTGCATGTCCCGCACCATACCCAGGGTCAGGGAATTCAGCCCCTTGGGGCGGTTCAGAGTCAGATAGCCGTAGCGGCCACGGACTTCGACAATCAGTTCAGGCTGGCTGTCACTCATTCAGACTCCTTGCGATAACGTTTGATAATGGCGGAAAAATCCAGGTGGCCATGACCCTCGAAACTCATGGACTGGTAGAGCTGCTGGGCCAGGGCGCCCATCACCACCGGCTGGCCCGCCACCTTGGCGGCCTCGGTGGCCAGGCCCAGGTCCTTGACCATCAGGTCGGTACCGAAACCGCCGGTGTAACCCCGGTTGGAGGGGGCGGTCTCGATAACGCCTGGATAGGGGTTGTAGGTGTCGGTGCTCCAGCAGCGGCCACTGGAGGTGTTGATGACCCCGGCCAGCACTTCCGGGTCCATGCCCATGGACACCCCCAGGCTCATGGCCTCCGCGGCGCCGATCATGGAGATACCCAGCAGCATGTTGTTGGCCATCTTGGCCACCTGGCCATTGCCGGCGGCACCGCAATGTACGATATTCCGGCCCATGTTCTCCAGCACGGGGCGGGCAAAGGCGAACTCGCTGTCCTCGCCGCCCACCATAAAGGTCAGGGTGCCCGCCTGGGCACCGCCGGTACCGCCGGACACGGGGGCATCCAGCATCGGGTTGCCCTGCTTTGCTGCCTGGGCGGCCACATCCCGGGACGTCATGGGGTCGATGGTGGAACTGTCGATCAGGTGCACGCCCCTGGCCACATTCGCCAGGATGCCGTCCTCCGCGAGGTAGACGGCCTTCACATGCTTTGCGGCGGGCAGCATGGTGATCACCAGCTCGACATCACTACCGGCCACGGCGGCAATACTGTCGGCGGCGGTGGCGCCCTCGGCGCGGGCTTTCTCCACCGCCGCCGGTACCAGGTCAAATACGGTCAGTTCGTGGCCGGCCTTGAGCAGGTTGCTGGCCATGGGCGCGCCCATGTTGCCCAGGCCGATAAATCCGATTTTCATGATTGTGCCTCCAATGTTTTTGTTGTCCGGGGCGTTACAGGCCTACTGGTGTTTGAAGTTCGGCTTGCGCTTCTCGACAAAGGCCCGCATGCCTTCCTTCTGGTCATGGGTGGCGAAGATGGCGTGGAAGATCCGCCGCTCGAAGCGCACCCCTTCGCTCAGGCTGGTCTCGAACACCCGGTTCACCGCCTCCTTGGTCATCATGGTGCTTGGCAGGGACTTTTCCGCAATGCTATCCGCGGCCTTGAGGGTTTCCAGCAGTAGCTGGTCCGCCGGGAACACCCGGGCCACCAGGCCGGCGGTTTCCGCTTCCTTCGCATCCATCTGGCGGCCGGTGAGGCACATCTCCATGGCCTTGGCCTTGCCCAGAGCGCGAGTGAGGCGCTGGGTGCCGCCAATGCCCGGCAGCACACCCAGGCTGATCTCCGGCTGGCCGAAGCGGGCATTGTCGGCGGCGTAAATAAAGTCGCACATCAGTGCCAGCTCGCAGCCACCGCCCAGGGCATAGCCGGCCACCGCCGCGATCATCGGCTTGCGACGCTGGCCGATGCGGTCCGCCTGGGCGAAGAAATCGTCCAGGTAGATCTGGGGGTATTCCAGCACCGACATCTCCTTGATGTCGGCACCGGCGGCAAAGGCCTTCTCGGAGCCGGCGAGCACGATGCAGCCAATGTCAGGATTGCGCTCGTGCTCGTCGAGCGCCAGGTTCAGTTCCTCGATCAACTGGCTGTTCAGGGCATTCAGGGCCTTGGGCCGGTTCAGGGTGATAACACCAACCCGGCCTTTTACCTCCGTCAGGATCGTTTCGTAAGCCATGTCGTTGCTCCTTCCCTATGTCGCTTACCGCAGGTTGATGGTGGTGTTCACGGAACCCACCTGCTCGTCCTCATCGAACCAGCGGGCGGTGACGGTCTTGGTCTGGGTGTAGAACTGCACCACCTGCTTGCCGTAGGGACCCAGGTCCCCCAGCTTGGACCCCCGGGAACCGGTAAACGAGAAGTAGGGCACGGGCACCGGAATGGGTACGTTGATGCCCACCTGGCCCACGTCGATATGCTCCTGGAAACGATGGGCCGCCGCGCCGGAGCGGGTAAAGACGGCGGTGCCGTTGCCATTGGGGTTGGCGTTGACCAGGTCGATGGCCTCATCCAGGGTTTCCGCCTCCAGCACGCACAGCACCGGGCCGAAGATTTCCTCCCTGTAGATGGTCATGTCCGGAGTCACGCCGGAGAACAGGGTGGGCCCGATAAAGTTGCCCTTCTCGTAGCCCCTCACGCTGGGATCGCGACCATCCAGCACCAGCTTGGCGCCCTCGCTGATGCCCTTCTGCACCAGGCCCTCCACGCGCTCCAGCGCCTGCGGGGTGATCAGCGGCCCTACGTCGGTCCCTTCCTCGGTACCGGCGTTGACGTTGAGTTTCTCCGCCCGGCGAGCCAGTTCCGGCAGCCAGTTGCGGGCCTCGCCCACCAGCACCAGGGCCGACACCGCCATGCAACGCTGACCGGCCGCGCCAAAGCATGAGCCCACCAGGGCGTTGAGGGTCTGCTCCTTGTTGGCATCGGGCAGCACCACGGCGTGGTTCTTGGCGCCCATCATGCACTGCACCCGCTTGCCCGCCTGAGAGGCGCGGTTGTAGACATGGGTGCCCACCGGGGTAGAGCCCACGAAGGACACCGCCTTGATGTCCGGGTGGTCACAGATGCCGTTCACCATATCCGGTCCGCCATGGACCACGTTCAGCACGCCCTTGGGAACGCCCGCCTCCAGGGCCAGCTCCACCAACCGCATGGTGACCATGGGGTCCCGTTCCGAGGGCTTGAGCACAAAGGTGTTGCCGGTGACGATGGCCATGGGGAACATCCACAGGGGAATCATCGCCGGAAAGTTGAACGGGGTGATGCCGGCGCACACGCCCAGGGGCTGACGCAGGGTATAGGTGTCCACATCGCCAGCCACATTGTTCGCGTATTCCCCCATCTGCAGGGTGCCGATACCGGCGGCGTGTTCCACCACTTCCAGGCCCCGGAACACATCCCCCTCCGCATCGGGCAGGGTCTTGCCCTGCTCGGCGGTGAGGATGCCCGCCAGCTCTTTAATGTTGTCGCGGATCAGTTGCTGGTATTTGAGGAAGATGCGGGAACGGACACCGATGGGTGTCTTGCGCCAGCTCTTGAAGGCTTCCCGGGCAGCGCTGACGGCCGTGTCCAGTTCATCTGTGGTGGCAAAGGGCACCTTCGCCAGCACTTCCTGGGTGGCCGGGTTGGTGATGTCCCGCCACTCGCTGGTCTTCGATTCGACAAATTCGCCGTCAATCAGCAGTTTGACGGTGGGTACCTGTGCGTTCATGGGGGCTGTCTCCGGTGTTGTTCTTGTGTTGGCTTTGTATAAATACCGATCACCGGATAGTAGCAGTGCATTTTTAAGCGCTACAATGGCGCTAAATGCAACCCCGATCTGCAAATATGCACAGGCCGATTAAATAATGAACTGGGATGACCTGAAATTCTTCCTGGAGCTGAGCCGGGCCGGCAAACTGACCGCCGCCGCCCGCCGCATGGGCGTGGACCACACCACGGTCTCGCGGCGCATCCACGCCCTGGAGAAGAGCCTGGGCATGACCCTGTTCATTCGCGAGCAGACCGGCTACAGCCTCACCGAGGCCGGCCGCCAGCTACTGCCCCAGGTGGAGCAGATGGAAAGCGCCAGCGTGCGCATCGAGCAGAGCCTGCCGGAGGCCGACGAACAACTCTCCGGCCAGGTGCGCATCGGTGCCACCGAAGGCTACGGCACCATCATGCTGGGGCGGGAACTGGGGCAGCTCACTGGCCGTTACCCCCACCTGCATGTGGATCTGCTGGCCATGCCCCGGGCCCTGCGTCTGTCTCGCCACGAGGCGGACATCGTCATCACCCTGGAGCGCCCGGAACGCGGCCCGTTCATCGTCACCAAACTCACCGACTATGTGCTCCGGCTCTACGCCAGCCGAGACTACCTGGAGGAGCACGGCCCCATCCACCAGCGCAACCAGCTCGGCAAACACCGGTTTGTCAGCTATGTGGACGACATGGTGTTCAGCCGCGAACTGCTGTTCCTGGACGAGATCGCCGGCTCCGGCGAAGTGAATATCCGCAGCACCAGCGTACTGGCCCAGCAGGAAGCCATCGCCACCGGCGCCGGCATCGGCATACTGCCGGCCTTCTCCGCCGACATCGACGACCGACTGGAAGTGGTGCTGCCGGACCAGATCCGCTTTATCCGCACTTTCTGGATGCTGATGCCCGAGGAGCTGAGGCACATTGCCCGTATGCGGGTGACGTGGGATTTCCTGCGTGAGCGGGCGGAGCAGAACCGCCCGCGCCTGATGGCAGATCAGTTGTCCGGCAAGTAACAGGATAGGCAGCCAACGACTTGCACTACTTGTTATAGCTGCCGCAAAACCGCCTGCGCCCCCCTGGAACCGAAATTCGCCCTTCGCACCAAAGACGGGCGCAGTGAACGCTGTTCATTTTCTCACCTTTCCGTTCCCACCCTTTCCTGAATAACCCTGAAAAACATCGGGTTAAAACCTTTCCTTATCTTCCTGGCACGCCGACTGCAACACCTACCACAGGCATCATGACCTGTTAGTACAAGTGGACCAACCGGGAAGGCTATAACGATGAGAGACACGAAAACACTGGCAACACTCACCCTGTGCGGATCGCTGTCGCTGTTTGCGGCCGGCGCATCCGCTGAAACCATCCGCGTCGGTATCGGCCACCAGAGCATGGTGACCAACACCATCCCCGGCGGCATCATCCTCGAGAAACTGGAGCTGCTGGAAAAGCACCTGCCCACTACCGGCCAATACGAAGACGTTGACTACGAGATTATCTATCGGGATTACGATTCCGGCCCGCCCATTACCAACCAGATGCTGGCCGGCAAGCTGGATTTCGGGGTAATGGGGGACTACCCCCTGATCGTCAACGGCGCCAAGTTCCAGGAAACCGGCAAGCAGGAAACCCGTTTTATCGCCGTCACCGGTTACAACCTGCGGGGCACGGGTAACGGCATCGTGGTACCCATCGACTCCGACGCCCAGAGCCTGGCGGACCTGGAAGGCAAGCAGCTTTCCGTGCCCGTGGGCAGCGCCGCCTGGGGCATGACCCTGAAGGCCCTGAGTGAAGCGGGGCTCAGCGACAAGGTGCAGATCGTCAACCAGAGCCCGCCGGTGGGCGCCGCCAACATTGAAGCCGGCCGCATCGACGCCCACGCTGACTTCTGCCCCTGGTCGGAAATCATGGAATACCGGGCAACCGGTCGCAAGATTTACGACGGCAGCGAAGCGGAAATTCCCACTTTCCACGGCACCGTGGTGCGCAAGGACTTCGCCGACCAGTACCCGGAAGTGGTGGAGGGCTACCTGACCGCCACCCTGGAAGCCCAGAAGTGGATCCAGGACGACCCCATGAACGCGGCGGTGCAGGTGTCCGAATGGACCGGCGTGGAGAAAGAGGTGCTTTACCTCTACTTCAGCGAGGGCGGCATCACCACCTTCGAGGCCAGCGTCAAACAGGAATGGATCGACGCCCTGGAATACGATCATGCCCTGCTGCAACGGGAAGTGGGCATTCCGGACCTGGCCTTCGACCGCTGGATCGACGACAGCTACCTGCGCAACGCCTACGCCACCATGGACATGGACTACGAGGCCCTGGTGGGCACCGTGGTGGACACCCAGCCCAACAACCCCGACTTCGCGCCCGCCGAAATCTGGTTCGCGGACAAGGGCATCGTCACCTACGACAGCGTGGCCGACATGCTGGCCGCCCAGGCGGATGCCGGGGAAGCCATCAACGCCACCTATGTCTACGACAACCTCACCGGCCTGAAGCTCTTCGGCAAGGCGGCCTACCTGGTGAAAGGCACCGATGGCGAGGTGGTGGCCTTCCTCAAGAAAGCCGACTCCGACAACTACATCGCTGAGAACGGCGGCACCCTGATCACCCGCGATAACGCCGTCGCCATGGCTGACTGACCCGAGCCCGGGCGGCTGCCCCTGTAGCCGCCCGGCAAGGTCCGAGGAGCAGACAATGGACAGCAAGAGCAACGCAGCACTGAAAACCACGGAGCCGGAGACCGCCGAACAGGCGGTGCCCGCTTCGTCGGTAACGGGTCCGGCGAGCCCCCTGCCGGCCGCCAATACGCCCACGGCAACGGGACGTCCGTCCCCGGCCGGGCTCTGGTTCCAGGCCACCGGTAGCCGCTATCTGGTCCGGGTAGCAGCACTCATCGCGGCCGTGATCCTGTGGCAGGTGGCCTCTGACAACGGCTTCGACTTCTACATCAATTTCAACAACATTCCCGCCCCCACCGCCGTCGGCTCCGCGCTGATGACGGAACTGACCGGGCAGGAATTCTACCTGCATATTCTGCACAGCATGCAGCGGGTCGCCGTCGCCTATGGGCTGGCGGTGGTGCTGGGCATCGTGCTGGGTGTGGCCATGGGCCGGTCCCGCTGGGCGGAGGACATCATCCTGCCCTACATCGAACTCCTGCGACCGATTCCCGCCGTGGCCTGGATTCCCCTGGCGATTCTGATGCTGCCCACCGAGCAGGCCAGCATCATATTCATCACCTTCCTGGGGGCCCTGTTCCCGATCGTGCTGAATACCACCCATGGGGTGGAGCAGACCAACGCAACCCTGATCCGCGCCGCCCGCAGCCTGGGAGCGAGCAACCGCGCCATTCTCTGGCATGTGGTGCTGCCCGGTGCCATGCCGTCCATTGTCGCCGGCCTGGCCATCGGCATGGGCGTGGCGTGGTTCTCCCTGCTCGCGGGGGAAATCATCAGTGGCCAGTACGGCATCGGCTACTACACCTGGAATTCCTACACCCTGATCCAGTATCCGCAGATCATCATCGGCATGCTCGTCATCGGCGGCCTCGGCACCCTGTGCACCCTGCTCGTGCGCAAGGCCTGCAGCCCTCTGCTGAAGTGGCAGGCCAAGGGAGGTCACTCATGAGTGATGCAGCCATGATCAACGACAACCGCCTGGCCGTGCTGGATCACAGCCGCCTGCGGGGCAAGGGCGATAAGACCGGTAAAGACCGGGGACGGATTTCGGTGCGGGACGTGGATATCGTCTTCGACACCGCCAGCGGACCCCACATGGCCGTGCAAAGCGCCAGCCTGACGGTGCGTCCGGGCGAGTTCCTGTGCCTACTGGGCCCCTCCGGCTGCGGCAAGTCCACCCTGATGAATACCGTGGCGGGGTTCGTCAAACCCAGTCAGGGCGAGGTCACCGTGGACGGAAAGCCGGTCACCGAACCGGGCCCGGACCGGGGCATGGTGTTCCAGCAGCACTCCCTGTTCCCCTGGAAGACGGTCAAGGAGAACGTGGCCTTTGGCCCGCTGATGGCCGGAGCCAGCAAATCGGAAGCCTGCAGCATCGCTCGCACCTTCCTCTCACTGGTGGGGCTGGCAGCTTTCGAGAATGCCTACCCCAACACCCTGTCCGGTGGCATGCAGCAACGGGTGGGTATTGCCCGCGCCCTGGCCAACTACCCCAGCGTGTTGCTGATGGATGAGCCCTTCGGCGCCCTGGACGCCCAGACCCGCTCCATGATGCAGGAGAACCTGCTGGAGATCTGGAGCGAGTTCCACAACACCGTGGTGTTCGTGACCCACGACATCGACGAGGCGGTGTTCCTGTCCGATCGCATTGTGGTGATGAGTGCCAGCCCAGGACGCATCATCGCCGACATACCGGTGGAACTGCCCCGTCCCCGGGAACAGTCCCTCATCACCACACCGGAGTTCATGGAGCTCAAGCGCCAGTGCCTGGACCTGATCCGCCAGGAAACCCTCAACGCGTTCGAACAGCAGAACAGGGCGGGGTGAATGATGAATCCAGTTATCCGGACTTCACCTGCACTCGCCATGACCTGTCATGACAAGCGGGAGGGCACACGATGAACAACGCCACCCAACTGATGGCCGGGCATTCACCGCTGCCACTGTATGTGCAGATCCGCGACAGCCTGCGGCGGCAGATCCTCGAGGGCCAGTACCAGGTCCACGAACAGCTGCCCTCCGAGAACGCCATGATGAAAACCTTTGGCGTCAGCCGGATCACCATCCGCCAGGCCCTGCGGGACCTGCACAACGAGGGCCTGGTGTTCTCGGCCCAGGGCAAGGGCACCTTCGTCAGCAAGCCCAAGGCGGTGCAGAACGTGCAACGCCTGGAGGGCTTCGGCGAAGCCATGGCCGCCCAGGGCTACGAGGCTTCCGCCCGGGTGCTGAGCATCCAGCAGATGAAGGCACCCAAGGCGGTGGTCGCCGCCCTGGACCTGCACGCCGGCGATGAGGTGGTGGAGGTCAAGCGCGTGCGTTACCTCAACCGCGAACCGGTTTGCGTGGAAAACAGCTACTTCCCCATGGATGTGGGCCGGCAGATGTTCGGTCTGGACCTGTCCGGGGACATTTTCCCGATGCTGGAAAACCTGTTCGGCCTGCCCCTGGGCGGTGCCGATATCGGCCTGGACGCCATCCTCGCGGATGACGAAACCCAGCAATACCTCAACCTCCGGGCCGGCGAGGCCATCCTGCGGGTGGAACGCCTGACCCACAACCGGGAAGGCCGGCCCATCGACTTCGAATACCTCTGCTATCGCGGCGATTCCTTCAAATACCAATTCCGGATCGACCGGAAATAGGAGCACCTGATGATGAAGATCAACGACATTCCCGTAATCGACACCGACGTACTGGTCATTGGTGGCGGCACGGCCGGACCCATGGCTGCGGTCACCGCCAAGGAACAGGACCCGAGCCTGAAGGTCATGCTGCTGGAGAAGGCCAACGTAAAACGTTCCGGCGCCATCTCCATGGGCATGGACGGCCTCAACAACGCCGTCGTCCCGGGCCACGCCACCCCGGAGCAGTACGTGAAGGAAATCACCATTGCCAACGACGGCGTCGTCCACCAGCCGGCGCTGATGGCCTATGCCACCCGGTCCTTCCCGATGATCGAGAAGCTGGACTCCTGGGGCGTGCACTTCCAGAAGGACGAAACCGGCGACTACGACATGAAGAAGGTGCACCACCTGGGCACTTACGTGCTGCCCATGCCGGAGGGCCACAACGTCAAGAAGATCCTCTACCGACGCCTGCGCCGCAACCGGGTGGAGATTGAAAACCGCTATACCGCCACCCGCCTGCTGAAAGACCCGGACGGCAAGATCGCCGGCATGATCGGGGTGAACACCCGCACTGCCGAGCCAATCATCATCCGTGCCAAGGCGGTGATCATGGCCACCGGCGCTGCCGGCCGCATCGGCCTGCCCACCTCCGGCTACCTGTTCGGCACCTACGAGAACCCGGCCAATAACGGCGACGGCCACGCCATGGCCTACCACGCCGGGGCCGACCTGGCGAACCTGGAGTGCTATCAGGTGAACCCCCTGCTGAAGGACTACAACGGCCCGGCCTGCGCCTACGTCACCGGCCCTCTGGGCGGCTTTACCTCCAATGCCTTCGGTGAGCGCTTTATCGAGTGCGACTACTGGTCCGGCCAGATGATGCTGGAGTTCTTCAAGGAACTGGAATCCGGCACTGGCCCGGTGTTCCTCAAGCTGGACCACCTGGCGGAAGAAACCATCCAGGAAATCGAGACCGTGCTGCACACCAACGAGCGCCCCAGCCGTGGCCGCTTCCATGAAGGCCGGAAAGTGAACTACCGCCAGCGCATGGTGGAAATGCACATCTCCGAGATCGGCTTCTGCTCCGGTCACTCCGCCTCCGGCGTTTGGACTGACGAGACCGGCGCCACCACCGTACCGGGGCTTTACGGCGCGGGCGATATGGCCAGCGTCCCCCACAACTACATGCTGGGGGCCTTCGTGTACGGCCAGATCTGTGGTGAAAGCGCCGCCGAGTTCGTCAAGACCCGGGGGGAGATCAAGCTGGACGAGGACTTTATTAAAGCCGAACTCGAGCGCATTCAGGCGCCCATGAAGCGCACCGATGGTATCCCTCCGGAGCAGATGGAGTACAAGGTGCGCCGGCTGGTGAACGACTACCTGCAGCCGCCCAAGGTCACCAAGAAGATGGAGATCGGCCTGGAACGCATCCTGTCCGTGCGGGACGACGTGCCCATGCTCTGCGCCCGCGACCCCCACGAACTGCTCCGGGCCATGGAAGTGCAGTCCATCATCGACTGCGCCGAGATGGCCGCCCGGGCCTCCCTGTACCGCACCGAATCCCGCTGGGGCCTTTACCACTACCGGGTGGACTGCCCGGACCAGAACAACGAGGACTGGTTCTGTCACACCCGCCTGTACAAGGACGACAACGGCAACATGGCCAGCGGCAAACGGCCCATCGCCGACTACATCGTGTCCCTCGGTGAAGAGAAGGACGCCTACAACAAGCTGCGGGTAAAGAAAGCCGCCAACGCCTGATTCATAACGGCTTTCAAATTCAAGAACCGAGAGAGGAAACGACCATGCCTATCGCCAATCATCATTCCACCGTCCCGGTCATCGTGGACGAAGACAAGTGCATCGCCGACAAGGGCTGCACCGTGTGCATCGATGTGTGCCCCCTGGATGTCCTGTGGATCAACGAGGACACCGGCAAGGCCCACATGAAATACGACGAGTGCTGGTACTGCATGCCCTGCGAGGCGGACTGCCCCACGGATGCCGTCACCGTCAACATCCCCTACCTGCTGAGCTGAGGTGAGCCATGAAGACCTACGACGACCCCGAACTGCAGGCCATCGCCGTCAAACTGGCTTCCGATGACCCCGGCATCCGCCGTGTCGGCGTGCTCGACCTGGTGGACTCCGGCGAGCCGGAGGCGGTGGAACTGCTGCTGCTCGCCCTGCGCGATACCGACACCGGAGTACGCCAGGAAGCCGCCAAGGTGGTGGACGAATTCGAAGCCGAGGATATGGCCGACGCGCTGATTGCCGCCCTTGGTGACAACGACGAGGTGGTGCGCAATGCCGCTGCCCATGCCCTGGCCGACCTCAAGGATCCGGCAATGGCCGCGCCGCTGCTGGAGGCATTGGACAACAGCTCCGACGGCTTCGTGGTCGCCGGCATCCTACGGGCCCTCAAGCCCCTGCGGAACCCGGGGGCGCAACGCCCGGCCCTGAAACTTCTCGGCGATAGCGACCCGGTGGTGCGCCGCGAAGCCGTGGGCGTGATCGGCTGGCTGAAGCAGCCGGAAAACCTGCCCGCGCTGGTGGAAACCGCCCAGCACGACAAGGACCCGGAAGTTCGCCGGGCCGCGACCGGCGCCCTGGTCTATGCCAGCCCGCAGCAGGTGGGCCAGGCCCTGATCGGCCTGCTCACCGACAACCACTGGCAGGTGCGCTGCGAGGCCGCCAACAGCATCGGCAAGCTGGACCACCAGGCCGCCTTGCCGGCACTGATGACCGCCACCCGGGACGAGCTCTGGCAGGTACGGGAAAAGGCCGTGGACGCCCTCGGCAAGCTGGGTTCCGCACAGGCCATCCCGGTACTGGGCGAGTGCTCCCAGGATGCCATGAGCAACCTGCGCAAGGCTGCCATCGGGGCCCTGGGCACCATCGGCCATAGCGACGGCCTGCCCTTCGTGCAGACCGCCATGGACGACCCGGACCCGGACGTTCGCAAACTGGCCCGCTGGGCGATGTCGAAACTGGACAACGCAGCCTGAGCGTCTGCCCTGACCGGGTCTTACGGGTCTGGTCGGGGCGGCCACTGGCTGTCTCTGCAAAGGAGAGAATCCATGACCTTTGTTGTCACCGAAAACTGCATCCGCTGCAAGTACACCGACTGCGTGGACGTGTGCCCGGCCGACTGCTTTCACGAAGGCCCCAACTTCCTCGTGATCAACCCGGAAACCTGTATCGACTGCAGCCTCTGCGTCACGGAATGCCCCGCAGAGGCCATCTACGAGGAATCGGACCTGCCGGACGACCAGCGCCACTTTATCGAGCTGAATGCCGAACTGGCCCAGGTCTGGCCGGTGATCAGTGAAGTGGGAAGCCCACTGCCGGACGCCGAACAGTGGGTCGACCAGGGCGACAAGCTGCAGTTTCTCGAGAGGTAAGTCATGACTCAACTTGTCATAACGAGTTTGAAAGCCCTGGCCGTATTGGTTGCGCTGCTGACCGCCAGCCAAAGCAGCGCCCGCCCCCTGGAGATACCGGTGAACACGGTTCAGATGCCGGAAGCGCCCGCTGAGCCTGCCATCCGCAAACCGACGACCGATGTTGAAGGAGTAACGCCATGACCGCCGAAGCCCTTGCCCAGAACAGCACGGCCACGGAACCGCCCAGCCAGATCCGCCTGCGTCGCAAACAGAAGATGGTGGAAATCACCTGGCCCGACGGCCTGGAAAGCCACCTCAGCTGCCTGACCCTGCGCAAGTCCTGCGCCTGTTCCAGCTGTAGCAATGCCCGCCAGAAGGGCGCCATCAGCCTGATCGACGCGGACATCGGCATCGACAATCTGAACGTGCACGGCGTCAGTGCCATGCAGTTCCACTTCAGCGACGGCCACAACCGGGGACTCTACCCCTGGGCGTACCTGCGCCAGCTGTGTGAGCAGGTGTCATGAACACCAGTCTGCGCGCCCTGGATCACCCCTGGGCGGTGCCGTTGAAGCGGCGCTACCCGGGCGCGGCCCTGTGCGTGGTGGTGGCCCTGGCGGGCAGTTTCCTGGCGGAGCATTACGGCGCCCCGGCGTTGGTGCTGGTACTGCTGCTGGGCTTCGGCTTTGCCAGCCAGGCCAGTGACGAGCGCATGCGACCGGGGGTGGAGTTCTGCGCCCGCCCGGTGTTGCGGATCGGCGTTGCCCTGCTGGGGGCCCGTATCGGCGCGGAGCAACTAATGGCCGTGGGCAACCTGCCCCTGCTGGTGGTGGTGACCTGCGTGCCCCTGACCATCGGCAGTGCGCTGCTCCTGGGGCACTGGCTGAATCTGCCCCGCATGCAGAGCCTGGTGGCCGGTGTTGCCGTGGCGATCTGTGGGGTTTCAGCGGCAGTCGCGGTAGCGGCCGTCATTCCCCAGGGCAAGCTGGAGGAACGGCGCTTACTGGGCGTCGTGGTGGGCGTTACCGGTCTGGGCACGCTGTCCATGCTGCTGCTTCCGCCGCTGTTTTCAGGGCTGGGATTTAGCGAGCTTCATACCGGCCTGTTACTGGGCGCAAGCATTCACGATGTAGCCCAGGCCGCCGGCGCCGGTTACCTGGTGTCCGACAACGCAGGGGACATCGCCACCCTCACCAAACTGCTGCGGGTCGCCCTGCTGGCACCGCTGATCCTGCTATTGGGCGCGTTACTGAACGACCGCAATTCGGGCCCCGCTGATCATCCCTGGTTCCTGCTGGGCTTCGTCGCCCTGTTCGCCCTCAACAGCCTGGGCTGGCTGCCGGAAGAGCTGCGCCAGTTGCTGGTGACCGCCTCCGGCGCCTGCCTGCTGGTGGTGATGGCGGCACTGGGCATGCGTACCAGCCTCGGCGCCATTATCGCCCAGGGCTGGCGCCCCATGGCGCTGCTGGCGAGTCTCAGCGGCCTGCTGATTGTCAGCGCCATGGCCACCCTGGCCCTCTATTCATCCTGATTTCACCTGACTCAAAAACCATTACTCAAGGAGAAGACATCATGGCTGCATTGGGAAAAGAAAGCGTTATCAGCGTTCATCACTGGAACGACACCCTGTTCAGTTTCCGCACCACCCGCGACCAGAGCCTGAGGTTCGAGAACGGCCACTTCGTGATGATTGGCCTGCCGGTGGATGGCAAACCGCTCTTACGGGCCTACAGCATCGCCAGCGCCAACCATGACGAGTACCTGGAGTTCCTCAGCATCAAGGTACCGGACGGCCCGCTGACCTCACGGCTGCAACACCTCAAGGAAGGCGACGACCTGTTCATCAGCCGCAAGCCCGTGGGCACCCTGGTGATGCACGACCTCAACCCGGGCAAGAACCTCTACCTGTTCGGCACCGGCACCGGCCTGGCGCCATTCATGAGCATTATCCGTGACCCCGAAGCCTATGACCGTTTCGAGAAGGTGATCCTGGTGCACTGCGTGCGCGAGGTGAGCGAACTGGCGTATCACGACTACCTGACGAAAGAGCTGCCCAACCACGAGTTCCTGGGCGAGTACATCCGCGAGGGACTGGTGTACTACCCCACCGTCACCCGCGAGCCCTTCCGCAACCAGGGCCGCATTACCACCCTGATCGAGAACGGCAAGCTGGCTGAGGACCTGGGCCTGCCCCAGCTCAACCCGGAGACCGACCGCGCCATGCTCTGCGGCAGTCCGGCCATGCTGGATTCCATGGCCTCCATGCTCGATAGCCTGGGATTCAAGGGCTCACCCCAGCAGGGCGAACCCGGTGACTACGTCATCGAACGTGCCTTTGTGGAAAAATAGGAGAAGGCTTATGTCCAGTTCCGTGGTCAACATGCCCCCGCGTGGTGATGCGGGGGCCGACGGCCCCCGCGCCGTGCCCGGGGTAAAGCACCTGATCGCCGTCGCCTCCGGCAAGGGCGGCGTCGGCAAATCCACCACCGCCACCAACCTGGCCCTCGCCCTGGCGGCTGAAGGCGCCCGGGTCGGCATGCTCGACGCCGACCTGTACGGCCCCAGCCAGCCCCGAATGCTGGGTATCGCCGGCTCGCCGGAAACCCGCGACGGGAAAATGGAGCCGATGATGGGCCATGGCATCCAGACCATGTCCATCGGCCTCATGATGGACGACGACACCCCAGTGATCTGGCGCGGCCCAATGGTCACCCGGGCACTGCAACAACTGGTGTACGAGACCCGCTGGGATAACCTGGACTACCTGATCGTCGACCTGCCCCCGGGCACCGGCGATATCCACCTCACCATGGCCCAGAAAATCCCCGTCTCTGGCGCCGTCATCGTCACCACCCCCCAGGACATCGCCCTGCTGGACGCCCGCAAGGGCCTGGCCATGTTCAAGAAGGTGAATGTGCCAGTGCTGGGGATTATCGAGAACATGAGCACCCATGTCTGCAGCGAGTGCGGGCACGAGCAGCATATCTTCGGGCAGGGTGGCGCCGCACGGATGGCGGAAGAGGCCGGTCCCCGTTTGCTGGGCGAGCTGTCGCTGGACATCCGCATCCGGGAGGGAGCAGATTCGGGGCAGCCTGTCCTGGTTGGAGAACCGGCAGGTAGCCTGTCCCGGGCCTATCTCGGTATCGCCAGAAGCCTCATCCAGGCACTGGCCGTCCTTGAACCGACGTCCGATGTCAAAGAAGCCAGATCCGCCGTACCAGAGATTCTTGTGGAATAATGACTAACTGGACGAGACCGGCGCCCTGTCCAGGGCGTCGTAAAGCTCACAGTACTGAACCGTTAACCCATGGCTGGGCGCCATGTAGATCAGCGGTTCCTGGCGCTGGTGGGATTCCTTCATCTTCACCGAGCTGGACAATCGCACCGGTGATACCGGCAGACCTTCGTCCATCAGTTCCTGGATCACCTGCTGGGGCAATTTGGCCCGGGGCTGGAACTGGTTGGCAATGATGCCTTCCACCACCAGGGTCTCGTTGTGGTCTTCCCGCAGGTCGCCGATTTCGTTGAGGGTGTTATACAGGGCCTGCCGGGAGAAATCGTCGCAATCGAAGGGAATCAGGCAGCGGTCCGCGGCCACCAGGGCGGCACGGGCATAGAAGTTCATGGAGGGAGCAGTGTCGATGTAGATCTCGTCGAACTCGTCCTCCAGCTTCTTCAGCGCTTCCCGCAGCTTGTAGATCTTGTGCTTGGCTTCCAGCTTGCGCTCCAGGAACTCCAGCTCCGGGCTGGCCGGCAGCACCGACAGCCCCGGAAAACGGGTCTCGTGGACGAACTCCTCCGGTGGCCGGTTGAACACGGTAAAGGTCACCGTCTGCTCCAGCAGATCCGCCACGGTATCCTTCAGGCCCTCAGGGGACCTGCCCAGCAGGTACAGGGTCGAATTGCCCTGGGGGTCCAGATCCACCACCAGCGCCCGCTTGCCCTTCGACGCGGCGATCGCCGCCAGGTTACACGCAATACTGGATTTACCGACGCCACCTTTCTGGTTAAAGACCACTCGCCTCATGGTGCCTCCGTTGCACGGTCAATGGGACTGCAGTCCGTTTAGCTTAGCAGGCTGCTGACAGGTTGGGGCAACCACCAGGACGGCGAGGCGAGCGGCACCAGGCTAGCTTTGCTCAATAGCCTGCCGTACCGACGCATACAAGGCGCCAGCGGTTTTATCGAACACCCAGCGGATAAAGCTGAAGGTCATTTCAACCACGGTTGTTACCGCCGCCTTTGCGAAGGCAAGCATATGACCGAGCAGGCCGCGGGTCTGCTCGGCCAGTGACGTTGAAGCCCTGGCAATATCTTCCAGGGTATGGGCAAGGAGGTCGTAAAAGGTTAATGACGTACTGATGGCGGCCTGGGCCAATACGGCGGAATAGTATCCAGCGTCCTTCAGCAACGTTACCAACGCAGCAGAGAGCTTCTCTGTCCAGTATCCGGAAAACGACGCTTCGTGGCGACGTTCATAGTCCAGCCTCACCGGATTATTCAGGTAATCCATCGAGTTCTGGTAAAGCATGTCCCAGTCACCCTTCTTCGCGGTGTTGCGATAGCCGGGTACCCCGTCCTCTCCCATGGCGTGGGCCGCGGCACTTATGCCCGCGCCCCTGTCGAGGCGATACTCAATGCCGTTGACCGGGGCGTGCATGAATGGCCAGAGAGGGACCGCCGGCACAGGGTCCGCGCCGTGCGTACATCGATGCAGCTTGTTGACTTCAAAGCTGGTTTTGGTTGCGAACCCCTTCATACCGACCCTGGGAGCGCCGAAGGTATACAGGTTGGCATCAAGCCGGTACCGTTTATGAAGCCAGTCAGATACCAGGGACGCCAAAGCACCGCCCAGACTGTGGCCGATACAGTGAATCCCGGCCACGGGTCCCCGGTTCAGGCGCGGGGTCAGCAGCGCCTCCAGCCCGGATTTCATACTTTCAAAAGCCTCGTTGAACCCGGAATGCACCATGGCGCCGCCGGTACTGGACGACAATCCGATATCGCCGTTTGTCAGCCAGTCGTGGTTGGTTCTGGTGCCCCGTACTGCGATGACATGGTGGCCGGCGAAGTCATTCTTGCCGTCAGCTACCATGGCGAAATCGGACGTTCTCTGGAAAAAGCCCCAGAAACCTCCAGTCTCAGCCATGACGGGACCACTCCCCAGCTTGATATCGAAAACCCGTTTCAAAGCTTCGGATGGTTTGACCTGGACCACCCCCGTGGGCCCTGGTTCCCTGACTTCGTATACGATATCGGCAAATTCTGCTGCGAGGTTCGGAGATAGCTGCTTCATAACATTTCCTTATGTTTTGATGAGATATCTGTTTACCAGCGACAGATGCTGGAAATATTGTGTGTAAACTCCGGATTTTCAGCCTTCACAAAATGGTGATCGATTTCCTCGTCCTTCAGATCACAGCTCAGTGTCTGGAGTTTCTCAGCAATGACCTTTTCACCCTCTATTCGACCCGTAACGTAGTACCAAAGTACGTACTTATTGCCCTGATGATTCGCGACAATAACCTGCCTCAGTCGATCTTCCACGAAGGGTTTGCCGGGTGTCCGGGATTTGATTGTCCAGGCGGGAAATGAAAAGTGCCCCTCTTGATCCGTCAGGGTTTCCTGTATCTCTGCGTCGTCATAGGTGGCCTCCCGGACAACAGTGACTCCGGACAGCGGTCTACCATCCATTAGAATCCGTCCCTGTACGGGAGGAAACAGATGAACATCGTAGCGTTTGCCTAACCCAAACATCCCCGCAGACCCCTCACTGATCACAAGTACAAGAAGAACACCGATGACGACTGGAAAACGGCTGATGGACAGCATATTCACTCCAGATTGACCACACATGACAAAGGGCCCCGGCAGGCGGGAGAAGGACAGGCAAGGTTTTTTGGGTGGGCACCGGTGGTACCCCATTGGCAGGCGTTGCTGGTGTCATCCCTGAACTCCTGTTGGCCGGCCCCGGCAGGAGGCTGATCCGTCCCTTTGTGTCCCTTAAAGGGGAAACAGGCTCATACTCCCGCGTTGTTTCTGGCCGGTCAATGGTACCAGGTCTCAAAATTCCGCCGTGCACCAATCGGGGGACCTGGAAACTGGAGAGTCTACCGGCGGATGACCGGTGGCGGTCAGGCCAGTAACGCCAGGAACACCAGCAGCAGCGGCAGGGATGCCGCCACGAACAGCCCGTTCCAGCCGAAGGCCACCTTCAGTTGCGACACCCGGCCAAAGCGCGCCAGCAGGGTAACGGCCGGTCCCATGGGCGCCAGCATCATGGCCAGGGAGAACCCGATCACCAGCGCCACGGCGATAGGCAGGATGTCCATGCCGACCGCCTCAAGTTGGGGCAGGAGGCCACCAAGGATGCTCAGGGAGGTAATGGGGATCAACCCGATCGCAGACAGCAACGGCAGGATCAGCAAACCGGCCACCGCCACCAGGTAGGTCCCGGCCTCCTGCGCCGCCATACCGGACACCAGGTCGTCCGGTACCAGCGTGATCAGGGCAACCCCCAGGCACGCCGACGATGCAAAGATCGACATCTCGTTACTCATGGAGGCGACGTTCTCCGTGGCCTCACGGAACACTGCCAAGGGCCGCCGCTCACACCACAGCATATAAAGGATGGTCACCGCCGGTACCGCGATCATTGCCGCCCGGGAGACATTGAAGCCGGCGGTGTACACCAGCGTTGCCATGCTGCCAAGGATCAGCGTGACCACCAGGACCAGGGTTTTCGAACCCTGGGGCCAGCCCTCAAGCTTCACCCGCTCCTCGCTCACCTTACGGAAACGCCTCTGCTCCAGTACCCAGCCGACGCCAATCAGCAGCATCGAGGCAACCAGCCCATAGGGCAGCAACTGGGACCAGGAGATCGCCGGCACCTCCCGGGTAATGATCGCCACCGCCACACTGGTGGGTGCTACCAGTGGTACCAGGGCAAACCCCCGCAGGGCGCTGATAAGCACGCTGCGAATCCAGTTCAGGCGGGATTCGCCGTGGATATTGCGTTCGTCCAGGGTCTGGGTGAGTGTTCCGCAGAGCAGACTCATCACGCCAAAATTGAGCACCGAGGCGATACTCAGGGTGGTCACCGCGTATTTCGGATAGAGCAGCATCGGCGCCCCGCCCAGCAACACATCGTGGATCCTGCGCAATACCTCGAAGCGGCGCACCAGGCACTGCATCATGCCCAGACTGCCAAGGAAGGCCCCGTAGAACCCCGCCGATGCTGCCGCGTCCAGTAACCCGGCCCGGTCCAGGTAGCCGCCCGCCGCCAACCCGGCCACCAGCACCAGGGTCACCAGCAGCAACCCACGGGCGTAGGGACTGATACGGGGAAGGAACAGGACGAAATAGCCCAGAAACAGGCAGCCGGCGACTATACTGAATAGCCTGACCGAGGTAACCAGAGCCAGCAGCTCGATCACGACGGCCAGGGAAAGCAGGTAACGGGTCATGGACGGTGACAGATTCCTAATGCTCGGGGTGGCAGGATAACGGGCTCCGGACGGCTTGCAATTGCGCATTGGCCGGATTAATCTTTAGCCACCCTGACGTTTGGATAAAATTAAGTTTCGCTTGATGAAACTACCTTATCATTTTTGTCGAAACAAGCGGCGCGCATTTTCCGTTATCATTGGCAGGCCGTAAAACGATTTATCCAAGACCGGGAGGGCGAACCTTCCCGCGGATCACAAGCACAGGAGAGAACATGAGCGCCTATATCTACGACGGCTTGAGGACACCTTTCGGACGCCACGCCGGTGCCCTGGCCAAGGTACGGCCGGACGACCTGCTGGCCAGCGTCATCAAGGCCGTGATCGAGCGCAACGGTTTCGAGCGCAGCGCTTACGAAGACGTGATTGCCGGCTGTACCAACCAGGCCGGTGAAGACGCCCGTAACATTGCCCGCCATGCCGGCCTGATGGCGGGTCTGCCGGTGGAAACCGCTGGCCTGACGGTCAACCGCCTGTGCGGTTCCGGCCTGGCGGCTATCATCGACGCCGCCCGCGCGGTTCGTTGTGGCGAAGGCGACCTGTTTATCGCCGGTGGCTCCGAAAGCATGAGCCGCGCCCCGTTTGTCATGGCCAAGAGCGAAACGCCCTATTCCCGGGACTTCCGCATGTTCGACAGCACCATCGGCGCCCGCTTCCCCAACCCGCGGGTCGAGGCGGAGTTTGGCAACGACACCATGCCCCAGACCGCCGATAACATTGCCTCCGACCTGGGCCTGACCCGTGACAAGGTGGATGAGTTCGCCGCCCAGAGCCAGGCCCGTTACGAGGCCGCCCGCAAACTGGGCTTCTACGACGAGGAAATCCTCGGCATCGAAGTACCCCAGGGCCGCAAGAAGCCGCCGGTCACCGTTGACCAGGACGAGCATCCGCGCCCGCAGTCCGATGTGGCCGCCCTGTCCAACCTGCGCCCGCTGTTTGAAGGTGGCGTGGTGACCGCCGGCAACGCCTCCGGTGTCAACGACGGCGCCGCCGCCCTGATCATCGGCTCTCTGGAAGCCGGCGAGAAAGCGGGCATCAGGCCCCGGGCCCGCATCGTGTCCGCCGCCATCGCCGGCGTTGAACCCCGGGTGATGGGCTACGGCCCGGTACCGGCCAGCGAGAAGGCCCTAGCCCGCGCCGGCCTGTCCATCAACGATATGGACGTGATCGAGATCAACGAGGCGTTCGCCGCCCAGGTTCTTGGCTGCACGACTAAACTGGGTATTGACCAGACCGACTCGCGCCTGAACCCCAACGGTGGCGCCATTGCCGTGGGTCACCCGCTGGGTGCCTCCGGCGCCCGGATCGCCCTGACGGCGACCCGTCAGCTCGAGCGCATGGAGGGCCGCTATGCCCTGGTCAGCATGTGCATTGGCGTAGGCCAGGGGATTGCCGCCGTTATCGAGCGTTTCAGGGACTGATAGTAACCGGTCGGAGGTCTGCCCCGCAGGCACTCCGACCCACCCCCAACCAGGGCGGTGCCGATAGCCGACACCGCCAGTTTGATTTTCAGGAGACACACTATGGCTTCCGCTCCCTGGGATGACCTGCTTCAGTTCGACAAGCAGCTCGACGAAACCGAACGCCAGGTTCGCGACAGCATCCGCAGCTTCTGCGACCAGCGACTGATGCCGGGCATCATCGAGGCCAACCGCCACGAGAAGTTCGACCGCAGTATCTTCAATGAAATGGGCGAGCTGGGCATGCTGGGCGCCACCCTGCCGGAAGAGTACGGCGGCCCGGGCCTGAACCATGTGTGCTATGGCCTGATTGCCCGCGAGGTTGAACGTGTGGACTCCGCCTACCGTTCCGCCCTGAGCGTACAGTCCTCTCTGGTGATGTACCCGATCTTTTCCTATGCCAAGGAAGAGACCAAAAAGCGCATCCTGCCCAAGCTCGCCTCCGGCGAGTGGGTGGGCTGCTTTGGCCTGACCGAGCCCAACCACGGCTCCGATCCCGGCGGTATGGAAACCCGGGCCAAGCGCGTTGATGGCGGCTACCTGGTCAGCGGGTCCAAGACCTGGATCACCAACTCCCCCATCGCCGATGTGTGCGTGGTCTGGGGCAAGCTGGACGACAAGATCACCGGCTTTATCATCGAACGGGAAGGTGCCAAGGGCCTGGATACCCCGAAGATCGAAGGCAAGTTCTCCCTGCGTGCCTCCGAAACCGGCTCCATCTTCATGGATGAGGTCTTCGTACCGGAAGAGAACAAGCTCGACGTGGAAGGCCTGAAAGGCCCGCTGAGCTGCCTGACCAAGGCCCGCTATGGCATCAGCTGGGGTTCTTTGGGCGCCGCCGAGTTCTGCTGGCACGCAGCCCTCAACTACACCCTGGAACGCAAGCAGTTCGGCAAGCCGCTGGCGGCCAACCAGCTGATCCAGAAGAAACTGGTGGACATGCAGACCGAGATCACCCTGGGTCTGCAGGCCGTGCTGCAGCTGGGTCGCATGATGGATGCCGGCGAGGCAACACCGGATTCCGTGTCGCTGCTCAAGCGCAACAACTGCGGCAAGGCCCTGGACATCGCCCGGGTCGCCCGGGACATGCACGGTGGCAACGGCATCTCCGACGAATACCACGTGATCCGTCACGTCATGAACCTGGAAGCCGTCAACACCTACGAAGGCACCCACGATGTCCACGCCCTGATCCTGGGCCGTGGCCAGACCGGTCTGCAGGCGTTCAAGTAAGGCCCGCATCGACCGGAACCCAGAAACAGGGCCTTCGGGCCCTGTTTTCCATACCCCTCCTGATGCGCCCCGCGCCGCCGGCGGGCATTCTCCCTGTCCTTCCGCTAGACTTATTGGCCTGATCAATTTGTGCCCGACGGGCACCTGCATTAAAGTAACACCGCTTTCGAGCCCCGTGTTCCGCTGTGCGGTCCACCATTTCCGCCACCCAGGTGCCACAACACCCCACGGCGGACCCGAACCGGCCTGTGGCAGGGGTTGGAACAGAAGTACCTGAGAGGCAAGGCCCCACCCCGGATGGAAATCCGGGGGAATTGACACGAAAACGGCCTTCCTCCATCATAGGTATATTCTGCTATGCGGTATATGTTTTCGCTAGGACGAACCGAGAGGTTGATTCATGAACATGAACTACACGGCTGAAGAGCTCGCCTTCCGCGACGAAGTGCGAGCTTTTCTGGACGAAAAGCTGCCGGCCGACATCGCTGCCAAGGTCAAGGGTTTCCGCAAGATGACCAAGGAAGACCACCAGCGCTGGCAGAAAATCCTCACCGAACAGGGCTGGTACGCCAGCCACTGGCCCGAGGAATACGGCGGTGTGAAGTGGACTCCGGTTCAGAAGCACATCTGGGATGAGGAATCCTGTGCCTACGGTGTTCCCCGCACCATCCCGTTCGGCGTCAACATGGTTGCCCCGGTGATCATCAAGTTCGGCACCGAAGAACAGAAGCAGCACTACCTGCCCAAGATCCTCAGCGGCGAGCACTGGTGGTGCCAGGGCTACTCCGAGCCGGGCGCCGGTTCCGACCTGGCCTCGCTGAAGACCCGAGCAGTCCGTGACGGCGACCATTACATCGTTAACGGCCAGAAGACCTGGACCACCCTGGGCCAGCACGCCAACATGATCTTCTGCCTGGTGCGCACCAACACCGAGGTGAAGGCACAGGAAGGCATCTCGTTCCTGCTGATCGACATGAACACCCCGGGCATCACCGTGCGTCCGATCATTACCCTCGACGGCGAGCACGAAGTCAACGAGGTGTTCTTCGAGGACGTAAAGGTTCCCGTTGAGAACCTGGTCGGCGAGGAAGACAAGGGCTGGACCTACGCCAAGTACCTGCTCACCTATGAGCGTACCGGCCTGGCCGGCATCGGCCTGTCCAAGGCGGCCCTGACCCACCTCAAGCAACTGGCCTCCCGCCGCCTGAAGAACGGCAAGCCGCTGCTGGAAGATCCTACTTTCAGCCAGCGCATTGCCCGGGTGGAGATTGACCTGATGGCCGCCACCATCAGCAACCTGCGCATCATTGCCGCGGTTGAAGGCGGCGGTGTCCCCGGCGCCGAAAGCTCCATGCTGAAAGTGAAGGGTACCGAGATCCGCCAGGCCATCAATGACCTGGCCCGTCGCGCCATTGGTCCCTACGCCATCCCGTTTGTTGAAGAGGAAATGAGCCTGGACTATGAAGGCGAGTTCCTGTCCGACGAGAACGCCGCGCCGCTCTCCGCTCAGTACTTCAACAACCGCAAGCTGTCGATTTTCGGCGGATCCAACGAGATCCAGAAGAATATCGTATCCAAAATGATTCTGGGACTTTAAGGAGGCGACCATGGACTTCACTCTTAGCGAAGAGCAACAGATGTTGCAGGACACCGTGGCGCGCCTGGTCCGCGGTGAATACAGCTTTGAAAAGCGTCTTGAATTCAGCGAAACCGAGCTGGGCTTCAGCGAGGATTTCTGGAAGCAACTGGGTGAGCTGGGCCTGACCGCCGTACCCTTCTCCGAAGAGCTGGGCGGCTTCGGCGGTGGCGGCGTCGAGATCCAGTCCGTCATGACCGAGCTGGGCCGCGGCCTGTGCCTGGAACCGTACCTGCAATCCGTGGTACTGGGCGGTGGCATCCTCAGCCAGGCCGGTAACGCCGAGCAGCAGGAGCAGTACCTCTCGGGTGTTGCCACCGGCGAAACCAAGGTAGCGGTTGGCCTGCAGGAGCCCCAGGCGTTCTACAACCAGAACGAGGTGAGCACCAAGGCCGAGAAATCCGGCGACGGCTACACCCTGAACGGTCGCAAGGCCGTGGTGATCGGCGGTCACTGTGCCGACCTGATCATCGTGTCTGCCCGCACCTCCGGTGACGTGCGCGATGCCGACGGTATCAGCCTGTTCGCCGTGGACCCGAACGCAGAGGGCGTTGAGCGTCGCACCTACCCGACCGCCGACGGCGCCAAGGGCTGTGACGTGTTCCTGAACAACGTCAAGGTAGGCGCCGATGCCCTGCTGGGCGAGGAAGGCAAGGCCGCTGACGTGATCGAATACCAGACCGGCCGTGCCATCGCTGCCCTGTGCGCCGAGGCTGTCGGCTGCATGGAAGAAGCCAACGAACTGACCCTGGAATACCTGAAGCAGCGCAAGCAGTTCGGTGTGCCCATCGGTAAGTTCCAGGTACTGCAGCACCGCATGGTGGACATGATGTCCGAGCTCGAGCAGGCCCGCTCCATGGCCATCCTGGCCGCCAGTGTTGCCGACGACGAGCAGAGCGACGAGCGCCGCCGCACCCTGGCCGCCGCCAAGAACGTGATCAACCGTGCCGGCCAGTTCATCTCCGAGAAGGGCATCCAGTCCCACGGCGGTATCGGCATGACCTGGGAGTACAGCTTCGCACACTACGCCAAGCGCCTGGTCATGATCGGCCACCAGCTGGGCGACGATGACTTCCACCTGGAGCGCTACGCCTCCCTGCTGCAGGCCGGCTAGGAGTCTGCGGTAAAAGAACCTGTCGGGTCTCTCCTCCAGTCGGAGAGCGTTCGGGGCGGCCCTGGTAAAGGTGCCGCCCCTTTTTTACGCCTGGACAGGTCGATTAGGCACCTACCCTAAGCTTCCGTAAAAGAGCTAGACTGTCATACCCCCAACAACAAGGCTCACCTGATGAGATCAACAACAAGAGGATAACGCCGTATGAACGCCTCCAACATCACTGGCTCCAATGACATGGAGTCAACCGACCTGAAAAAGGCCGAGTGGAAGGTTCGCACTGAACTGGCCGCCGCCTACCGGCTTGTGGCCCTGTTTGGCTGGGACGACCTGGTTTTCACCCACCTGTCGGCACGAGTGCCCGGGCCGGAGCATCACTTCCTGATCAACCCCTATGGCCTGCTGTTCCACGAGATCACCGCCTCATCCCTGGTCAAGGTGGACCAGGAGGGTCAGGTGGTTCAGGCCGGCGGTCTTGAGCGGGTCAACCCGGCGGGATTCACCATCCACAGCGCCGTGCATATGGGCCGGGACAACGCCCACGCGGTAATGCATGTGCACGCCGCCGACAGTGTCGCCGTGTCCGCCCACAAGGACGGCCTGCTGCCCCTGAGCCAGACCGCGATGCTGTGCCTGGACCACCTGGCCTACCATGACTATGAAGGGGTGGCCCTGAACCTTGACGAGCGTGAGCGCCTGATCCGGGATATCGGTGACAGGAACATGCTGATGCTGCGCAACCACGGCATCCTCACCGCGGGCAGCTCGGTGCCGGAGTGCTTCACCTATCTCTACTTCCTGATGAAGGCCTGCGAAATCCAGGTGAGAACGCCAACGCCCTATTGCCTGCCGTCACAGGAAGCCATCGAGACCACCCGCGAGCAGTCCCAGTCCCTGGGCAAGGCCGCAGCCCTGACCTGGCCGGCGCTGACCCGGTTGCTGGACAGCAAGAACCCGGGCTACGCGGTCTAGTGTGGCGTGCGGTTAGTTCGCTGGCCGCACGCCACACCCGGAAAGGTCCGGTACAGGCGGAGGAACGGATTCCTCCGTCGGTTTTTGCAGCTTTGACGCTATTTCTTCTGCATACGGGCCAGGGCCGCGTGACAGTCCTCTGAGCGCAGCCGCTCGCCGAACACCTCGCGCTCACGCTCCAGGGCGTCCTTTGTCATCGCCTGCCAGGGCGCCTTCATCAGCCGCTTGCTGGCACGCAACGCCTCACGGGGCTTGCCCGCCAGCTTTTCGGCGGCTGCAACGGCCTCGGCAAGGGCCTTACCGTCCCCCACTGCCCGGCTGATGAGGCCGATGTCCGCCGCCTCATCCGCATTCAGGACATCCCCCATCAGCAGCAGTTCGGCGGTCTTCCTGGCCCCCAGGTGCAGGGGCATGGTGACAGTGGACGCCGCCTCCGGCACCAGTCCCAGGTCCACGAACGCCGTCTTGAAGCGGGTGGAGCGCCCGGCGTAGACCGCATCCACGTGCAGCAGCATGGTGGTGCCGATACCGATGGCCAGGCCTTCCGCTGCCACCAGCACCGGTGTGTCGCAGTGCATCAGGGTCTCGATAAAAGCCAGACCGGCTGACGGTTTGGGAGAAGTGTCGGTGGCACGGGCCCGGAAATCGTCCAGGTCGTTACCCGCGGTAAACACACCGCCATCACCGCTGATTACAATGGCATGGATGTCCGGATCGGCCGCAGCCTTCTCGACGCCTTCCGAGAGGGCGGTGTACATGTCGCGGGTAAGCGCGTTCTTCTTCTCGGGGCGGGAAATCAGCAGATGGACATAGCCGTTTTTCTTGTCGGTCCTGATCATGGGGCCTCCTGAGCCAGTTTGATTATTTCGAAATACTGTTTCACAAATCGACGGGATATTCTATCGTAGCGAAACCGAACATTCGCTCGCCGTTCAAGAACAACGACAACGGAGCCCCCATGGATTTCCACAAGATACCTGCGTTTGAACTGGCCCGGGGCATCAAGGCCCGGCAATACACCAGCGAACAGGTGCTGGACCATTTCCTCGACCGCACCCGCCGCCTGAACCCGGACCTCAATGCCATCGTGGTCCTGCGGGAGGAACAGGCCCGTGAGCAGGCCAGGGCCGCCGACCAGGCCGCTGCCAATAGGCAGGACCTGGGACCCTTGCACGGCGTCCCCATGACCATCAAGGAAACCTTCGAGATCGAGGGCTGGCCCACCACGGCGGGCCACAAGGGATACCAGGACCACGTGTCACCCCGCACGGCCGTGGCCGTCCAACGGCTGCTGGACGCCGGGGCCATTGTCTTCGGCAAGACCAACGTGCCGGAGTTCGCCGGTGACCTGCAGTCCTTCAATGACATCTACGGCACCAGCAATAACCCCTGGAATACCCGCCTTACCCCTGGCGGCTCCTCCGGCGGGGCTGCGGCGGCGCTGGCGGCCGGCCTGACGCCTCTGGAACTGGGCAGCGATATCGGCGGCTCTATCCGTACGCCAGCAGCCTTCTGCGGCATTTACGGTCTCAAGACCACTTCCGGGCTGATCCCCATGCGCGGCCATGTGCCGGGCGCGCCGGGCAGTGTCGCCAAGCGGGACATGGGCGTTGGCGGCCCGCTGGCGCGGCATCTGGACGATCTGGAAGCCGAGCTGGACCTGCTGGCCGGTCCCGACGACGACATGGCGCCCTGGCAGGTCAACCTGCCCCCGGCCGCCAGCCAACCCCTTCAGGACTATCGTTTCGCCACCTGGCTCAACGACGACTGGGCGCCGGTGGACAATGAGGTGCTTGGCGGCCTGGCAGGGTTCTGCGACCAACTGAAATCCCTGGGCGCCTCCCTTGAGAATGCCCAACCGGAAGGACTGACCCTGGAGAAAAGCCACCGGCTCTATTATCACCTGCTGGGCGGCGCCATGAGCCAGGGACTGCCGCCGAAGGTCCGCGACCGACTCGCCACCAAGGCCGCCGAAGAGGGCGATGACTACCCCCACCGCTTTGCCCGGGGGGCGCTGCAAACCCACGGCGAATGGCTGCAAAAGGATGAGGAACGAGCAAAGCTGCGAAGAACCTGGGCCCGGTTCTTCGAGGATTATGATCTGCTTATCTGCCCGGTCACCAACACCCTGCCGTTCCCCCATAACCAGGACACATCCGCCATGGCACGTACCCTGACCATCAATGGCCGGGAAGAACCCTACCTGGATGTGACCGTGTGGGCGGGTGTGGCCATGGTGGTCGGCTTGCCAGCCATCAGCTTCCCGGTGGGCTTTGGTGCAGACGGCCTGCCCCGGGCAGCGCAGATTATCGGCCCGGCCTGGAGTGAAAAGACCCTTATTCAGGTGGCACGAAGGATACAGGAACACCTGTTTCCACAAGGCCTGCCATGGCCCGACCAACTGGAAAGAAAGTGATCCATCACCGGACAAAACCGCTTGCATAAGCTATGTTTCCAGTGATTCGCCTATCGTGATGCGGGTAGCTCCCGACCTGAAGCCCTCAAGGGGCTTCAACGGGCACCCTATCGACTAAAGAATCCCGAGCAGTATTGCAAACGCTCGCTCGATTGCGATAAATTTGGGAAACACAAATCCATTGTGCAGTCGTAAATTTCGCTAGGTGGAATTAAGACAGGATGTCTCCATAGGAAAACAACAAAGAGGTTAAGAAGTAATGCTTAACAACATTCGCAAATCACTCACGGTATTTGCCTCGGCACTTACCCTGGGCGTGACCGCCACCATGATGGCCGGTACCGCCTCCGCTCAGGAAGAAACCTTTACCTGGAAAGTCCAGTCACACTGGCCGGGCTCATCCAGCTCCTACAAGGACAGCCTGGGCCGACTCAAGGAACAGCTTGAGGAGCGCTCCGATGGTCGCATCCAGCTTGAGCTGTTCGAGGCCGGTGCGCTGTTCAAGGCCCAGGAGACCTTCAATGCAGTCAGTCGCGGCATCCTGGAGATGGGCACCATCTCCCCGTCCTATGCGTCTGACAAGATGACCCTGGCGGGTATCGCCTCCGGTCTGCCGTTCGCCTTCCGCAATGTATGGGAAGCGGCCTATTTCCACCAGGGCCTGGGCTTCGAGGACATGCTGCGGGAAGAAGCCGCGCAGCACGGCGTCTACTGGTCCACCGACAAGGTCTACCCCACTGAAATGGTGGTCAAGGATCCCATCGAAAGCGTGGAGGAATTTGAAAGCCTGAAGATCCGCTCTTCCGGTGCCCTGCAGAAGTTCCTCACCGAGGCCGGTGCTGCCGCGTCCTACATCCCGGGCGGCGAACTGTACACCGCCCTGGACTCCGGCATTGTGGACGGCGCCCACTGGGGTGCGGCCCAGGGTGCCTACTCCATGGGTCTGTACGAGATCGCCAAGCACCACGTACAACCGGCCCTGAACATCGCCGGCACCGACGTGATCATCGTCAGCCAGAAGGCCCTGGACGAACTGCCGGAAGACCTTCAGCAGCTAGTGAAGGACGTGCTCAACGAGCAGTTCTGGTACCGCACCAACGAGTACCAGTACAAGGAGCGCATCACCCTGGCCAAGGCCATCTCCGAGGAAGGTGTTCAGGTGAACACCCTGCCACAGGAGGTCCAGGATCACCTGGTCCAGACCGCCCAGGCCATGTGGGATGAGGAAGGCGAACGCAGCGACAAGGCTGCCGAAGCCCTGGCCATGCTCAAGGACTTCCTGAGCGATCTCGGCTACCTGTAAGCCGGACTGAACCAGCCGGGAGACCGTGACCGGTCTCCCGGTTTTTTATTGTAAGCGACAAGATCCCTCCCGGAGGCCCCCATGCGTGCGATCACCGCATTCATGAACGGCGTCACCAGACTCAACAAGGCCATTGGCGTTGCGGTGTCATTCCTGGTGTTTGCCATGTTCGTGTTCATACTGCTGGAAGTATTCCTGCGGTATGCCTTTAATTCCCCGACCGTATGGACCAACGAACTGACCCAGCTGCTGTTTGGTGTCTACGCCGTGCTCTCCGGCGGCTACCTGATGGCCTATCGGGGACACGTCAACGTTGACCTGATCTACTCCATGTTCGGCCCACGCATGCGGGCGTCCATCGATATATTCACATCGATCCTGTTCTTTATCTTTACCCTGGCCCTGCTCTACTTCGGCTATGACATGGCCACCGAATCCATCGGTAACTGGGAATCCTCCTACTCAGCCTGGAACCCGCCCATCTGGCCGGTGAAAGCCTGCATCCCGGTGGGTGCCGGCCTGCTACTGCTGCAGGGGATCGTCAAACTGCTGGAAGACATCGCCATTGCCTGCAACCTCAGCTATTACCGGCCCGAGGACCATTCCGAGCAAGATTCGAAGGGGGAGCAACTGTGAGCATTGAAGTCCTGACTCTGCTGTTCTTCGGATCGCTGCTGCTGTTCGTCTTCCTGGGCCTGCCCCTGGCCTTTGTGCTGGGCGGCGTTTCCGTCGTGTTCCTCTATTTCACCTGGGGTTTCGACTCCTTCTACATGGTGTCCTCCCAGATCTGGAGCACCATGGGCAGTTTCACCCTGGTAGCCATACCCCTGTTCGTCTATATGGCGATGATCCTCGAGCGCACTGGTGTGGCCAAGGACCTGTACCGTGCCATGCATCTGTGGTTCGGTGGTCTGCGCGGCGGGCTGGCTATCGGCACCCTGGCCATCTGCGCCATCTTCGCCGCCATGGTGGGCATCAGTGGCGCCGCCGTGGTGGCCATGGGCACCATCGCCCTGCCAGCCATGCTGGAACGGGGCTATGACCGCAGTATGTGCCTGGGTGTGATCAATACCGGTGGCGGCTGGGGCATCCTGATCCCGCCCAGCATCATGATGATCCTCTACGCGCTGATCAGTGGCGTGTCGGTAGGCAAGATGTTCGCCGCTGGTATCCTGCCGGGCATCCTGCTGATGGTGCTGACCGCTATCTACATCCTGATCCGTAGCAACCTGCAGCCACACCTGGCACCGGCCCTGCCGCCGGAGGAACGGGGCACGATGAGGGAAAAGCTGCTGGCGCTGCGCTCGGTGGCCCTGCCGATCCTGATCGTGATCATGGTGCTGGGCTCCATCATGGGCGGTATCACTACTCCCACGGAGGCGGCCGCCATGGGCGTCCTGGGCTCCCTCATTGCCGCCGCAGTCTACCGCAAGCTGGAATTCCAGCTGCTGAAGGAAGCGTCCGTCCGCACCTTCAAGCTGACCGGCATGATCATGTGGATCCTGTTCGCCGCCCACGCCTTCAGTGCCGCCTACCAGAGCATGGGCGCCCAGCAGCTGATCGAGGGCTTCATGGCGCACATACCTGGCGGCCCCTGGGGTGTCATCATCACCATGATGCTGATCACCTTCCTGCTGGGCATGGTGCTGGACCCTGTGGGTATCATGTTGATCACCCTGCCGGTGTTCCTGCCCATCGTGGAGTCCCTGGGCTTCGATCCGATCTGGTTCGGCATCCTGTTCGTGATCAACATGGAGATCGGGTATATGACGCCGCCCTTCGGCTTCAACCTGTTCTACCTCAAGGGCATCGTACCGCCGAGCATCACCATGAAGGACATCTACAAGTCGGTGATTCCGTTCGTCATCGTGGAAATTATCGGCCTGGCCCTGCTGATGATCTTCCCGGAGATCGTCACCTACCTGCCAAATCTGTTCTTCTGAGGACAGGTTCCACCATAACGAGCCGGCTCCGCCAGGAGCCGGCTTTTTTATGCACAAACAGCTCCGGCAACGGCAGATGCCGCTTCCGCTCTTTGCACTCTGTTACCAAAACCCGCTTGCCTGGCCACCCCCTTCCCGTTTTACTGCTTCGCTGTACACCACATTGATGATGCTCACCCCTGACCGCTCGCATCCTACTAAATAATAAGTGTGTGCAGCCGATAACCGGTCTACGACACCTAATTCCAATAACGATTTTTGCCGGAGCCTGAAATGCCCCCTCTGCAAAAGCTTTCCAATGTCACTCTTTCCCTTGGCATGAAACTGGGCCTGGGATTCGCCGTACTGATCCTGCTGACCATCGTGGTGGGTGCCACCGGCTATGTCTCCCTGACCAATTTTGGTAGCCGCGCCAGCATTGTGGCCGATGCTTCCTCGATCGAAGCCAGCCTGCTCGAAGCCCGCCAGGACGAGAAGAACTTCCTGCTACGGGGGGATCCGGACTATGTGGATGCGGCGATAGCAAGCACCCAGCAGGCCAGTGCCGTCGCCGGCGCCCTTGAAGCCAGGCTGGTGGAGCCGGAAGATGACGCCCGCGTTGCCCGCATCCAGGAAGGGGTAGAGGAGTATGGCCAGCAATTGCGGGACCTGGTGGAGATCCGGGCCTTGCGGGGCGAGAAACTGGAAGCACTGGAAATGGCCGTGCGGGGTGTCACCAGTGGTTTTGCCTCCGAGGACAGCCTCTATGCCACCAATGCCGCCATCCAGCAGATGCGTCGCAGTGAAGGCAACTTCCTGGTGGAAAACGACCAGGAGGCGGTGGAACAGTTCCACTCCGCCGGTGATCGAGCCATCCGTACCCTTGAGTCTTCCTTCCTCGACAAGGAGGTCAAGAACGCACTGAAAGACCTGTTGTCGCGCTACGTGGGGGTTTTCAACGAGGTGGTGGACGCCGAGAACCAGACCCAGCAGCTACAGCAACGGATGATCGACACCGCACGCGGTATTCTGGACACGGCCGTGGAGTTACAGGAAACCCAGCGGCAGAAGATGGTCAACGAACAACAGGCCGCCGCCACGATTATCGGCATTGTGGTCCTGGTGATCGTCATCCTGGGCGTGGTCCTCGCGTGGCTGCTGACCCGCAGCATCACCCACCCCATCCACCAGGCCGTGACCCTGGCCAGGAGGGTGGCGGACGGCGACCTGCAGGAGACCGTCACCAGCAACCGGGGGGATGAGCTCGGGCAGTTGCTGTCGGCCCTGGGCGCCATGGTCACCAGCCTGCGGGAGCTGGTCCGTCATATCAACACCAGTGCCACCAACATCGCCTCCTCTGCCGAGGAGCTGTCGACGGTGACCGCCGAGACCAGCCAGGGGGTCACCCAGCAGCGGGACCAGACCGACCAGGTAGCCACCGCCATGAACGAAATGGTGGCAACGGTCAACGATGTCGCCAAGAGCGCCGAGGAGGCCTTTGGCGCCGCCAATACCGCCAACGAGAAGGCGGCGGCCGGGGAATCCGCTGTGGAGGAAACCCTGTCCTATGTGAGCGAACTCAACGGTCAGGTGGAACAGGTGATGGAGCGCCTGCGTGGCCTGCAGAAAGATAGCGAGAACATCGGCACGGTACTGGACGTGATCAAGTCCGTGGCCGAGCAGACCAACCTGCTGGCGCTGAATGCCGCCATTGAGGCGGCCCGGGCCGGCGAGCAGGGCCGGGGCTTCGCGGTGGTGGCCGACGAGGTCCGTTCCCTGGCGCAGCGCACCCAGAGTTCAGCCTCGGAGATCGAGACGCTGATCTCCAACCTGGTATCCAGCACCGAGAACTCGGTCTCCACCATGGAGCGGGGCACCACGCTGGCCGGGCAGACCCTGGACAGCGCCCGCACCACCGGCGAGACCATCCGTGAGATTGCCCAGGCGGTGGGTAACATCAGCCAGTACAACAGTCAGATCGCCACCGCTGCCGAGCAGCAGACGTCCGTGGCCGAAGACATCAACCAGAACGTCACCCAGATTCGCGACGTCAGTGACCAGTCCGCCACGGCAGCGGATCAGATCTCCAGCTCCAGCAACGAGCTGGCGCGGCTGGGTGAAGACCTTAGCAGTCAGGTCGCCCGTTTCCGGCTGTAACCCCCGGCAACAACGAAAAAGCCGTGGACCTGAAAGGGCTCACGGCTTTTTTTGGCGCAAACACCTGAGTCTGAAACACCAACAAGAAGGGAAGTCGCCGAACCCGTTGTCTCAGGAAGCACCCCAAATTACGCAGGCATGCTTGCTGTGGTGCAAAACGCCGGAGGCCGGGTGCTCCTTCCGACACGATAACCCTGTTCTCTGACT
>NZ_JBJJLA010000002.1:0-1392 GCF_045449715.1 Marinobacter shunpengi
GCGGCGTTCGGTGTGGTTACCATGGTATCCAGTCCCTTTGGTGGCGAGGATGCTGCCGGCCTGCACCACTACCGCGGCCTGTTCTGGCGCCGGCCTTGGCTGGCGGCTGTGATGACCGTGAGCTTCCTGTCCCTGGCCGGCATCCCACTGACCGCCGGCTTTATCGGCAAGTTCTACGTGATTGCACTGGGTGTAGCCCACAGCCAGTGGTGGCTGGTGGGCGGCATCGTCGCCGGTAGCGCCATCGGGCTGTTCTATTACCTGCGGGTGATGGTGACCCTGTACCTGCCGGAGCCTGGGATGCGGCATCGGGATGCTGTGCATGACTGGGGGAGTCGGGTTGGGGGGTTGGCTCTTCTCGTGGTCGCGGTGCTGATTTTGGTTATTGGGGTTTATCCTGGACCTGTTATTGATTGGGTTGTTGGGTTGGTTTGGGTTGGTTGACTTGGGCCGGAGGTAGGCCGTCTGTTCAGATGGAGCCCTCAAAAGCCGGTAGCAGTCGCGTCAGGGATGAGTCAGCCTGCCTTACGGCTTCTCGCTCAAAATGCCATCCCATTTTTCGGGCTTTATAAGCTTCATTCCCGATACGCCCAGACGTTGCAAATTATCAGCGATACGCCCCTCAAGTACGATTACGCGCTCAAACATATGCATGCGATAGATGTCACCAAAGCTTTCTTCCTTCAAAACCATAGTACCAACCTCTTCAATGTCTACGACCTCTCCATCTTCTTCCTCGACCTCTAAATCGCTTGCTGCAAAGTCGATGCAGTCTACCAGCCCAATAATATTCATCACATAATAACCCTGTCCTGGCTGTGCACTTCGTTTCTCAGCAATGCTTGCAGGAAAGTACTGAGCCTGTACACCTAAGTCATCCAATACCTTTTTAAGTTTTTCGGAGACGACGGGTGCACCGAGGTCTGTGGCTGCAAAGTCCGTCATTTTCCCGAGTGGCAGGGTTTCACACCAAAACTCTAGGTTTGAAAGATCACAGTCGGAAGCTGATAACAATCTTCCCTTTTCCCAAATAAGCTCCATACACGAACAGTTAGATGTTCCGGTCAGAGAAGGGGATGTATCAACATCTGGAAATAGTAGCAATTTGGTCATTGCATAATCTCTATAAATTGGGACGCTTATAACTGGGACAGGCATTCTCAAAAGAACTTTTTGCTTATAGAAACAAAGTGAAAGAATTCACGCAAGCGTCGACGATGGCTGCAGGTGAACATAGCTAGAACATAGTTACAGAACATAGTTAGGACAGACACTCCCAAGACACCGCCCCCGGGAGGAGTTCTACCTGTTGCTGCTGTGCGCGGTGACCGGCGCCCTGGGGCTGGTGGCCAGCAACCACCTGGCGAGCCTGTTCATCAGCCTGGAGCTGCT
>NZ_JBJJLA010000003.1:0-203219 GCF_045449715.1 Marinobacter shunpengi
GGTGAAGAAAGCGACCGGGACTAGCCTCCCAAGCACCCGCCCTACACCAAAGCCCCCCAACTCAGAGCTTAAAAAACGTCTCCCGATAATGCTGCAACTCCGCAATGGAATCGCGGATATCATCCAGGGCCAGATGCGTACCCTTCTTGCGAACGCCCGTCAGCACATCCGGCCGCCAGCGCCGGGCCAGCTCCTTGATGGTACTCACATCCAGGTTCCTGTAGTGGAAGAACCCCTCCAGGCGCGGCATATACTTCACCAGGAACCGCCGATCCTGGCCGATACTGTTGCCACACAACGGCGACTTACCCGGCTCCAGGTACTGGGCGAGGAAATTCAGCGTCTGCTCCTCCGCCGCGGACTCGGTAATCGGACTCTCTTTCACCCGCTTGGTCAGACCACTGTTGCCGTGGGTGGTGGTACACCACTCATCCATGGCATCGAGCACCTCGTCGGACTGATGGACCGCCAGAACCGGGCCCTCGGCGATCACCTTCAGGTCCGAATCCGTCACAATGGTCGCGATCTCAATGATCCGCTCCTTCTCCGGATCCAGACCCGTCATCTCCAGATCAATCCAGACCAGACGATTATTGTCTGCCTCAGCCATGGTGTCCTCCGCCACAGTATTACTTTGGAGAGCCCCTCAACGTCCCGGAGGCGATCCGGAAGTTGTTCAGAGACTCCTTGGGTCAGGTATGATGGACCATCCCAACTTCCAGAACAATCAGGATACCCATGGCCAGGCGCCGCCTCAGCAAGCAGCAGCAACACCGCATCCGCAAGATCCAGGAAGAACGGGCCCGCCGGGCCGGCAAACGCGAGCAGACCATTAACGACCAGCGGGAAGCCGGCGAACTGGGTTCCGAACAGTCCGGCCTGATCATTGCCCACTACGGCCAGCAGCTTGACGTGGAAGCCCTGGATGGCGACCACCGGGGGGAACTGTTCCGCTGCTTCGTGCGCGCCAACATCGACAGCCTGGTGACCGGCGACCGGGTGGTCTGGTGCCGGGGGGACGACAACACCGGCGTCATCGTCGCCCGCCAGGACCGGCACACCCTGCTGCAACGCCCGGACAACTTTGGTCAGCTCAAACCGGTAGCCGCCAACATCGACCACATCGTGCTGGTGATCGCACCGCTGCCGGAACCCCACGACAACCTGATCGACCGCTACCTGGTGGCCGCCGAGAATACCGATATCCCGGCCGTTATCCTGCTGAACAAGTCCGACCTGCTCAACGACGACAACCGGCACCGGCTGGACCCCATGCTCGACCGCTACCGGAACCTCGGCTACCAGGTCGTCACCGCCTCGGCACACCATCCGGACCGGCACGATGACACCATCACCTCACTGGTCCGGGGACGCACCAGCGTCTTCGTGGGCCAGTCCGGGGTTGGCAAGTCCTCACTGATCCAGACCCTGGTGCCAGAGCATGAGCTGAAAGTCGGCGCCGTGTCGGACAGCACCGGCAAGGGCATCCACACCACCACTACGGCACGACTGTTCCACCTGGACCGCGGTGGCGATCTGATCGACTCCCCCGGCATCCGCGAGTTCGGTCTCTGGCACATGACTCCGGCGGAGATCGAATACGGTTTCCGGGAAATTCGTGAAATTACCGGCCTGTGCCGGTTCCGGGACTGTCGCCATCAGAGAGAGCCGGGCTGCGCCCTGGAGAAAGCGGCAACGGAGGGACGCATCTCACCCCAGCGGCTACAGAGCTTTCGGCGGATACTGCAGGATATGGCCGAACAGCAGGCCCGGGGGCTAAAACTATAGCCGCTTACCAGTCCAGCTCACCGGGCTGTACCGGTTCCTCTTCCTGCTCCCAGTCACCGCTTTCAAGCTGCTCCCTGGCCGCTTCCTGCTCTTCCTCGGTGGGCTGGGTCAGATCGATCAACGGCTCACCGGAACGGCTGGCCCGCCCCTGGATTTCGCCGGCCGCCTTCTTGTTCAGCACGATAATCGAAATCCGCCGATTCACAGGTGCGGTGGGATCATCCTGGTCAAACAACACCGAGTCGCTGAGCCCCACCACACGGCCAATCTGCTCCGGGCGCACACCACCGGTCACCAGTGCACGGCGGGCGGTATTGGCCCTGTCCGCCGACAGCTCCCAGTTGGTGTAACCCGGGCGTCCGCTGAAGGGGGTGGCGTCAGTGTGGCCGGTAATGGAAAGCTTGTTGGTGACCGAACCCAGGGGTTTGGCCAGTTCGAAGAGGATGTCCTGGGAATAGTACTTGAGCTGGGCGCTGCCACTGTCAAACATAGGCCGCTGGGAACGGTCGACGATCTGGATCCGCAACCCCTCGTCGGTAATATCGATCAGCAACTGGTCCTTGAATTCATTCAGGGTTTCGCTGTTCTCGATGCTTTCACGGAGGTCCTGGAACAACTCCTCCATCTGTCGCTGTTCCAGTTGCTGGGCCATGGTCTCGATGCGTTCATCATCCACCGGCACCTCATTGCCCGCCTGGTCCGCGTCACTGGCTTCCACGACCGACGCACTGCCCCCCAGGTCCACCGGATTGCGGCTGCCGCCTTCGGTGTAGCCTACCGGGTCCTTGAAGTACCCTTCCAGGGCCCGTTTCTGTTCCGGTGAAGTCTGCGTGGTCAACCACAGTACGAGGAAGAAGGCCATCATGGCGGTGGCGAAATCGGCAAAGGCCACCTTCCAGGACCCACCATGGTGGCCTGCTGCAACCTTCTTGACCCGTTTTACAATGATCGGCTGATTGTCCACTACGCCACCTGTTCAGAGCGCCCTGATTGCCAGCTACTTGGAACGCACGTGATCGTTGAGTTCCTGGAAATCCGGTCGCTTGTCGCTGGGCAATGCCTTGCGGCCAAATTCGATTGCCATCTGCGGGGCCTGGCCCGACACGGTCGCGAGAATGGCCGCCTTGGCGCATTCATAGGCCTTGAGCTCGTACTTGGCATGATGCTCCAGGGCGATGGAGGTGGGCCCGACAAAACCGTAGCCCAGGAAAATGCCCAGAAAGGTACCCACCAGGGCCGCCGCCACACTGAGACCGATCTTCTCCGGCCCCTCGGTCATGAAATTCATGGTGATCACAATACCCAGAACCGCTGCCACGATACCCAGCCCCGGCAGGGCGTCGGCGATCTTGTTCAGGGCATGGGCCGGTTCTTCCAGCTCATGCTGACGGGTATCCAGTTCCTGGTCCATCAACCCCTCCAGTTCATGGGGAGCCATGTTGCCCGCACTGATGATGCGCAGGTAGTCGGTGATGAACGCCGTCAGGTGCTTTGACTTCATGACCGCGGGGTAGCGGGAGAAGATCTGGCTCTGCTCGGGGTTGTCGACGTCTTCCTCGATGGACATCACCCCCTGTTTGCGGGACTTGTCGAAAATGTCGTACATCAGGCTCAGCAGATCCATATAGAACGCCTTGTTGAACGGCGTCCCCGTGATCAGGCGCAGACTGCCGGCGAAGACCTGCTTGATGGTATGGAAGGGATTGGCAATGATGAACGAACCTACGGCGGCCCCGCCGATAATCAGGACTTCGGTGGGTTGCCAGAGCACCATCAGGTTGCCACCGTGAAGGACATAACCTGTGAGCACACAGGCCAGGACAATGACCGAACCGAGTATCAGACCCATGAAACGCTACTTCACCTGTATTTGTTTGTAGGCAGAGACGGCATCTCACCGTGCCGGACGCCGACGCCCGACTTGACCGGCAGGTTATGCGGTCTTCTGCCATGATAGCAATGACTTTTTGTAACCACGAAAAGCATAAACCATTTCTACCGGCCCGTACGGGTTTGCTAAACTTCCGCGCCCCGTGACCAGAGACTCCAACCTATGCTCGACCGGCTTTTCGTCCTAGTACAATACGTCCTGCCCCAGATCCTGATCTCCCGGATCGCAGGGAAACTGGCCGACAGCAGCCCGCCCGCCGTACTGAAAAACGCGGTTATACGCTGGTTTATCGGCCGCTACGGCGTAAACATGAGCGAAGCCGCCGAGGAGGACCCGACCCGTTACCCCTCCTTCAATGCGTTCTTCACCCGTGAGCTCAAGCCAGGCGTTCGCCCCATGGCCGGGAACGAACGCACTATCGCCAGCCCCGTGGACGGTACCGTCAGCCAGCTCGGGCAGATTGAGCGTGACCGGGTATTCCAGGCCAAGGGCCAGTCGTTCAACCTGACCGAGCTGCTCGGCGGAGATGAGGAACGGGCGCGCCCCTTCGTGGACGGGCAGTTTGCCACTATCTACCTGGCCCCCAAGGACTACCACCGCATCCATATGCCACTGGCGGGGCAACTCCGGGAGATGGTCTACGTTCCCGGCCGCCTGTTCTCGGTCAACCCGGTGACCGCCGCCGCCGTGCCCCGGCTGTTCGCCCGCAACGAGCGGGTGGTGGCCACCTTCAACACCGAGGCCGGCCCCATGGCCATGGTCATGGTGGGGGCCATGATCGTCGGTAGCGTGGAAACCCGCTGGGCGGGGGTTGTCGCCCCCACCAACGGTCGACGCGAGGTGAGCACATCCGACTACCGTCACCTGTCCAATGCCATCCGCTATGACCGGGGCGAGGAAATGGGCCGCTTCCGCCTGGGCTCCACGGTTATCCTGCTGTTCCCGAAGGACGCCAGCCACTGGCAGAAGGAACTCAAGGCCCGGTCGGTGGTCCGGATGGGCGAAGCCTTCGGTGAGGTCACGCACGCTCCGCGGGAAACGCCAGCACCTCGCTGATATCGCTGGCGCCACACTTCAGCATCAGCAGCCGGTCCAGTCCCAGGGCCACGCCGGCGCAGTCCGGAAGGCCGGCTTCCAGCGCCGCCAGGAAGGCGTCATCCTCGGGCATTTCCGGCTTCCCGAGACTGCGGCGACGGGCATTGTCCTGCCGGAAGCGGCGACGCTGCTCCTCGGGGTCCGTCAGTTCCCAGTAGCCATTGCACAGCTCGACGCCCCGCACATACAGCTCGAAACGATGGGCCACCGGATGCCCGTCCTCAACGGAAATTCGTGCCAGGGCCGCTTGGCTGGCCGGGTAGCGGGTAACGAAGACCGGGCGGTCAAAGCCCAGTGCCGGTTCAACCCGGAAGCTCATCAACAGGTCCAGGCAGCCGTCCCGGTCCAGATCCGTCAGCAGGGTGTCGTCCCCCACCAGCGGACGGCAGGCGTCCCGCAGATCGGCCAGGCTGGCCTCGAACGGATCAATGCCGGCGTGATCAAGCAGCAGGTGGCGGTAACAGCACCGGTCCGGCTCCGGCAGCTCCAGCCAGCCACACACCAGAGCCGCCACTTCCGACATCAGCGCCTCATCATCAAAGCCGGGACGGTACCACTCCAGCAGCGAGAACTCGGGGTTGTGGCGCCGCCCCCGCTCTCCGTCCCGGAACACATGACTGACCTGGTAGATACTGCCACTACCCGCCGCCAACAGACGTTTCATGTGGTATTCCGGCGAGGTCTGCAGCCACCCTGTCCCGGTCGACCGGGCGGCAACCGGCATGGGAGAGGCCGGCACACTGTCGATGTTCACATCAGTAACACCGCACTGGCCCAATACCGGCGTTTCCACTTCCAGTACCCTCCTGTCCGCAAAAAAGCCGCGCACCCAGCTTAGCTGTTGTGCGCGGCTTTCCAGTACCCTGCGGCCGGCAGAGGGCTGCCAGACTGGGCCTGCCGGTGAGGTTTCCCGACCGGATGCCATTACCGGCTCCCGATCAGGTCTTCACGCGGCTGACGTATTCCCCGGTACGGGTATCCACCTTCAGCACTTCACCAATGGCAATAAACAGCGGTACGTTCACCACCGCACCGGTAGACAGCGTAGCTGGCTTGGAGCCACCCTGGGCGGTATCACCCTTCATGCCGGGGTCGGTCTCCACTACCTCAAGCTCAACGAAGTTCGGGGGGGTCACCGTCAGCGGCGCACCGTTGTACAGGGTGACCGTGTAGACGTCCTGCTCTTTCAGCCATTTGACGGTATCACCCACGGCCTTGGCGTCCGCCGGGAACTGTTCGAACGAACCGTCGGTCTTCATGAAGTGCCAGAACTCACCGTCCGTGTACAGGTACTCCATGTCCTGGTCGATGACGTCAGCGGCTTCCAGCGTTTCACCAGACTTGAAGGTACGCTCCCACTGGCGGTTGGTCATCAGGTTACGGAGCTTGACGCGATTGAAGGCCTGCCCCTTGCCGGGCTTGACGAATTCATTCTCGAGAATGATGCAGGGGTCACCATCAAGCAAAACCTTAAGACCGCCGCGGAATTCGTTGGTAGAATATGATGCCATGAAACACTCACCTGAAAAGACGCTGTTGGAATGTGAAAGTCCGCTATGATACAGCGAACCACCGCCCGTATAGAAGCCCGTGATCCCGATATCGAAGGTGCCTCCTGGCAGAGCCTGCTGGCCCGGTCCATCACCGACCCCAGCACCCTGCTGCAACGCCTCGGCCTGGATTCGTCCCTGCTGGGGGAAGGCTCGCGTATCGGCCATGCCGCGTTTCCGGTGAGGGTTCCGGAGCCCTGGCTGGCACGCATCCGGTACGGTGATCCAGCCGACCCCCTGTTACGCCAGGTACTGCCACTGGCCGATGAGGGCGAGGAGCGCCCCGGCTTTGTCACCGACCCACTGCAGGAAGCCGACGCCACCGCCGCGCCGGGACTTATCCGCAAGTATCGCAGCCGCGCCCTGCTGATGGTGACCGGCCAGTGCGCCATCAATTGTCGCTACTGCTTCCGCCGCCACTTTCCCTACGAGGACCACCGGCTGACACCTCGCCAGCGGGAAACGGTTATCGATACCCTCCGGGCAAGCCCGGAAATCAACGAGGTGATCTTCAGCGGCGGCGACCCCCTGGCCGTGAACGACCACCTGCTGTCGCAATGGGCCTCGGCACTCTCGACGGTACCCTCGCTGACTCGCCTGCGCATCCACAGCCGCCTGCCCGTGGTCATCCCCCAGAGAGTCGACGACGCGCTGCTGGAATGGATCGGCTCGACCCGCCTGAGCGTGGTGATGGTGGTCCATGTCAATCATCCCCGGGAGATCGATGACCAGGTCTGTCGCGCCATGGCAAGACTCAGGCAGGCAGGTGCCACACTCCTGAACCAGAGCGTGATCCTCAAGGGTGTGAACGACGACCCGGATACCCTGCAGGCACTCAGCGAAAGGCTTTTTGACGCTGGCATACTGCCCTATTACCTGCACGGCTTTGACCCGGTGGCGGGAGCGCATCATTTCGACGTCAACGACCAGCGGGCCCGGGAACTGGTCCGCCAGCTCCAGGCCAGGCTGCCGGGCTACCTGGTGCCGAGACTGGTGCGGGAAGTCCCGGACCGGCCCGGCAAGACCCTGCTGGACGTTGGTATGGAGGAAGGTGGGGAGTAGCGCCGGAAAACCCGAACAACAGGTTTATTCGCCACTTTCGGGCCGCAGACTGTAAAATCTTGCAAAGATCATGCTTTTTGGAAGGTGCAAGCCTTTTGCCGCCGCTACCGGGCTGGCTTTCTGTAGTGTATTTGCTATTTTAAGGATAGTCTCGGAGTACCCTATAACAATTTGTAATTCTGGAAGAATCCCCCCAGGACGACGCGGGCCCGGTCAACTCACCTGCCCGCACAGGCACGCATCCGCCGTCTGCGCGAGAGGTAACACTGGTTAAGAGAATGCAGAAACCCGAACTCACCGTTCCCGAACCCAGGATTGCGAGCCTGTCGTTTTGTGATGCCAGCCCCAAGGCCTTCCGCTATTGGGTGGACCACCTTCCCATGGCCAACCTGGGCGAACTGTCGCGGCAGCTCTACCATGGCATTATCGAGCTCAACCAGCTTTTCTGCTCGCCGGCACAACGGCTCCAGCTGCTGGAACTGATTCGCCCCCGACTGCGCTTTGTCTGTGCGGAACTCTCCCGCCATTACCTGGGGATGGCCATCGCCCTGCCAGAGAAACAGCGCAAGATTGCCAACCTGTCCCAGGCGCTTCAGCTCCACCTGGCCTCGGGTTACAAGCTCACCATCATGGAACTGCTGGACAGCGGCAATATCGAGCGCCAGCGAAAGCCCCTGGCCCAGGCCTGCCATCGGGCTATCACCGAACTGGGGGCCACTATCCTGCGCTCCCAGCAGCTCTACACCGCCAACCCGGCCGGTAGCTGGCGGGAAAGTCACCGGCTGTTCCGCTTTGCCTGCGAGCACGACCTCCAGGCGCTTACCATCAATGACGATCAACTTCCGCGGCGCCAGGAATCCACGATTACCGACGCCTATGTCCAGACCCTGCTGCTGGGAAGCGCCCGGACCAACCAGTTGCGCCAGAACGAGATGGAACAGGCATCGGAGCTGTTCGAACTCTGGGCGCCAGAGGTGCGGTGCGCACCGGATCTCACGGAGTCTGCGGTATTCCTGGTCAACATGGAAAGTGACGCGCCTCCGTGCTACCACTCCCTGGCCCCGGCGGCTGCCGGCAAGACCTGGTGGGGTTTCGATACGGCCGCGCTGGCCAACCGCATCAGTGCTCACCAACATGACGCCGGTGACGCCAGGAGCAAGACCGGGAAAAAGACCGACACGGGCACCGATCTGCCCCTGATTGCCGGCGTCAGCGATACCCTGCTGTCCCATCTTGGCCAGGCCCTGGCGCTGTTGACCCAGCGTAACTTCAACCGGCTCAGTTCCGACGGCCAACTGGAGATCTGCGCGGGACTGACACCCGTGCACTATTTCATCGCCGGCGAAACGCCGTTCAACGAGTTCGTGATCGGTAACTCGGCGGCCTCCGCGACCGGAGGGGACAACCGCTTCATGAAGCCCTCACGCCGGGACGCCTGGTCCGAGGCCTTCGATGCGGGCATTTCCGACGAACGGGTATTGCCCTCGGCGGATACGCCCATCAACTATCAGTCCGTCAACGCACCGGCGACCGACAGCGCCAACCGGAACCTGCCACGGTCCTACCTGACACGGATAGTGAACACCAGCCCGGGCGGGTACTGCGTTGTCTGGAGCGCCAACATCCCCGCCAACCTTCAGGCCGGTGAAATCCTGGGGGTGCGGGAGCATCGCCACCACCCCTGGAGCGTGGCCATCGTGCGCTGGCTGCGGCAAAGCCGTGGCGAAGGCACCCGCGTGGGCATCGAAGTGATCGGCCCCAATGCCACCCCCTGCGGCGTGCAACTGATCCAGAAGACCGGCAACAGCAGCGAATTTCTCAGGGGCCTGCTGTTACCCGAGATTCCCGGCGCCCACCAACCCAGGAGCCTGGTCACACCGAACCTGCCGTTCCAGACCGGAAGCCGGATCAGCCTGCTCCATGAGGGCATTCAGGATCAGGGCACCCTTGGCCACAGGATCGCCGCTACCGGCAGTATCAGCCAGTTCGAGCTGCGCCTGTACAGCCGGCCGGATGACGCGGGCCCGGAGCCTGGCGGCAGGAAGAACCCCTTCGGCACCAGTGAAGACGAATTCGACTCACTGTGGCCAAACCTGTAGCCAAAAGATTCACATAGAAAAACAAGCCCACAAAAACTGCGCGCCAGCTCCCGCTACAGGTCGCACAGGCTTGTTATTGGCCTTTTTCCTCTGCATCATTTACGGTTACCGGTTCACAGATGTGCCCGCCCGCACACCGTGATAATGGGTGCAAAATGGAACGCACCACCCCCTGGCAATGGATGGCCCGTTGAAGAACACCGTGCCCAGGTTGGCACCCGACAGACAGCGAGACCGCCAGCGCATGCAGAAGCAAAAGAGCACCGTCCATCTCCTGATCATGGATCCGTCCCAGAACGACGCGGAATCCCTGGTCAGCCTGCTGAGGAATTCCGGCCGTGCCACCCGCGCTCACCGGGTAACCTCCGAGGAAGACCTGGACGAGGCCATCCGGACCGGTCAGTGGGACCTTTTCCTGGCCAGGGATTGCCAGGCGGATTTCATTCCGGACGACGCCCTGGCAATGATCCGCCGCCTGGACAAGGATATCCCCTTCGTCCTGCTTACAGAGAGTGACGACAGCGAACGGTCCCTGGGCATCATGAAAGCCGGAGCCCAGGATACCGCGCCGGCGAAAGATGTGGAGCGGCTGATGCTCGTCATCAACCGCGAGCTGACCAACCTGGAGGAGCGCCGCCGGCGGCGTGTGCTTGAGTCCCACCTGCGGGAATCCGAGCAACGCTGCCAGCTATTACTGGAAAGCTCCAAGGATGCCATTGCCTACGTCAACGATGGCATGCACATCTACGCCAACCAGGCGTATATGGAATTCCTGGGTTACGACGACCTGGACGAACTCATGTGTATCCCGCTGCTGGATACCCTGGCCCCACAGAGCCAGGACGACCTGCGCAAGTTCATGAAGAGTTTCTCCGAAACCCACGAGGACGGCATGAAGCTCAACTGTGTCGCCAGGCGCAGCGACGAGCGGGACATCAACATCACCATGACGGTGTCCGCCGCCACCTACGACGGCGAAGCCTGTATCCAGGTGGTGGTCCAGCCCGAGCATAACGATGCCGAGCTGCAGGAGAAGATCCGCGAGATCAGCAACCAGGACCTGCTGACCGGCCTGAACAACCGCCAGTACCTGACGGAGCGGCTCACCAGCGCCATTGCCACCGCCGGCGAGAAGAACGAGACCGGCGCCCTGGCCTACATCGGCATCGACGGCTTTGTCACCCTCAAGAACGATCTGGGTATCGCCGGCACCGACCTGCTGCTGCGGGACTTTGCCGCCCTGCTGGAGGGGCAGACCAACGACAGCATGACCCTGGCCCGGATCAGTGACGAGGCCTTCTGTATCCTGGCGCTGCCGCTGGAAGAACAGGCCATGGCCGACCTGGGCGAAACCATCCGCAAGACCGTGGATGACCACCTGTTCGATATCCAGGGGCGCACCGCCCAGGTGACCGTCTCCATCGGTGTTGCCGCCATTACCGAGAACGCGCCCAAGGCGGCGGATCTGCTGGGCCGCGCCCATACCGCCCATAGCGCCGTCAGGAGCCAGCCGGGCCACGAGAACGGCAACGGCGTGGTCACCTACAACCCGGCGGATTACGAGAAACTGGACGATGCCAACTCCATGGACGCCATTGCCAAGGCCCTGGAGGAAAACCGATTCCGCCTGCTGTTCCAGCCCATCATCAACCTGCGCGGTGAAGGTGAGGAGCATTACGAGGCACTGGTGCGTATGCTCGACAAGGATGACAAGGAAGTGTCCCCCTACGATTTCCTGCCCCCCGCCGGGCCGTCGGACATGGCGATCCGCATCGACCGCTGGGTGGTGCTGCAGACCATCAAGCAGCTTTCCCAGCACCGCAGTCGCGGGCACGATACCCGCCTGTTCCTGAACGTGACTGCGGAAACCCTGCAGGACAAGACCTTCAGCCAGTGGCTCAGCGTGGCCCTGAAGGCGGCCAGGCTGCCCGGGGATTCACTGATCTTCCAGATGCGCGAGGGCGATGCCAACAGCTACCTGAAGCAGGCCAGGGAGTTTGCCAAATCGCTGCATGAGCTGCACTGCAAGGTGGCCATCTCCCAGTTCGGCTGCGCCCTGAACCCGTTCAACAACCTCAAGCACGTGGACGTGGACTACGTGAAGATCGACGGTTCCTTCACCGAGGAAATCCAGAAGAACGACGAAGCCAAGGCACAGGTCAAGGAGATGGTCCAGTCACTCCAGAAAAACGGCAAGCTGACCATTATCCCGCTGGTGGAAAATGCCTCGGTGCTGGCCACCCTGTGGCAGGCGGGGGTCAACTATATCCAGGGCTACTACCTGCAGGCCCCGGTTCCGGAAATGAACTACGACTTCGGCGACCAATAACCGCTCATAAGGGTGCCCTGCCCGTCTCTGCGGGCAGGGGCTCCAAGCCTCAGTCCGGAGAGGCCAGGCGGGCCTCGGACTCCCGGTACCCCAGCAGGTACAGGATGGCATCCAGGCCCAGGGTGGAAATAGCGTGCCGGGCGGACTCCTTCACCAGGGGCTTGGCCCGGAAGGCAACGCCCAGGCCGGCCTGGCTGAGCATGGGCAGGTCATTGGCACCGTCCCCCACGGCAATCACCTGCTCCCGGGAGATCTTCTCCCGCTCGGCAATCTCAAGCAGCAGCTGCGCCTTACGGTCGCCATCCACGATGGGCCCGACCACGCGCCCGGTCACCTTGCCATCGACAATTTCCAGCTCGTTGGCATAGATGTAGTCAATACCCAGCTTTTCCTGCAGATGGCGCGCAAAGTAGTTAAAGCCCCCCGAAAGGATCGCGGTCCGATACCCCAGTGAACGCAGTGTCCGGATCAGGTACTCCGCCCCCTCCGTCAGGGAGAGGCGACCGGCAATCCGCTCCAGTACCCCTTCGTCCAGACCCTTCAGCAGGGCCAGCCGCTCGGCGAAGCTCTCGCTGAAATCCAGCTCGCCGCGCATGGCCCTTTCGGTAATCTCAGCCACCTGCTCACCGACACCGGCCTCCAGGGCCAGTTCGTCGATGACTTCCGCCTCAATCAGGGTGGAATCCATGTCGAACACCACCAGTCGTCGGTTGCGACGGAAGATAGAATCCTCCTGGAAGGCGATATCCACGTTCATGTCACCAGCGATCCTGAGGAAGTCCGTACGCAGGGCCTCCAGGTTTGCCGGCGTACCCCGCACCGAGAACTCGACACAGGCAATGCGGTTGTCCGTACGGCTCAGGGACGGCCGGGCCGACAGTCGGGTGATATTATCGATGTTCAGGCCGTGACGGGCGGTGATCTCGGACACCCGGGCAATCTGCTCCGCGGTGATGTCCCGGGACAGCAGGGTGACCATATAGCAGGCCCGGTTGCGGCCCTCCGCCCACTGCTGGTATTCGGCCTCGGTGATGGGCGCGAACCGCACCTGCAGGTCCAGGGCATGCAGGCGGAACAGCAACTCCCGAATCACCGGCGACGCCTGGGACTCGTCCGGAATTTCAGCCAGGATGCCCCAGGTCAGGTAGTCGTGGATCACCGCCTGCCCGATATCGAGGATACGGACATCGTAACGGCCCATAATACCGGTGATTTCGGAGGTCAGGCCGGGCTTGTCCCGACCGGACACGTTAATCAGGACCAGTTCACTCACTGTCGTTGTCTCCGGCGGCTGGTTCTTCCGTACCCGCGGCGGCAATCACCTCGATACCGTCGACCCGTTGCAGCCCCCGGGGCAGCTTGTGACCACGGCGGCCACGTTCGCCCAGGTAGTGTTCCAGGTCCCCAAAGCGTAGCCCAAGCTTGCGCTTGCCGGCGCGAATCTCAAGCTGATCCGCCTCGCCGAAGACCGACAGGGCCACCACGAACTCCTCCCGGTTCTGCACCCGGGCCGAGGGAATGCTGATGATCTTGTTGCCCTTGCCCCGGGCCAGTTCCGGCAACTGCTCCAGCGGGAACACCAGCATGCGACCCTCGTTGGAGACCGCCGCCAGGTACAGGGTCTGCTCCCGGCGGGGAATGGTGACCGGCGGCAGCAGCCTGGCCCCCTTGGGAATCGTCACCACGGATTTACCGTTACGGTTCTTGCTGATCAGGTCGGACGCGGTGCCCACAAAACCATAGCCGGCATCGGTGGCCAGCAGGTATTTCTCGTCCGGGTTGGTCACCATCAGGCCCGCGAAGGTGGCTCCGGAGGGCGGGTTGATGCGGCCGGTGAGCGGCTCCCCCTGCCCCCGAGCCGACGGCAGGCTGTGGGCCATCAGGGAATAGGCCCGACCGGTGGAATCCAGGAACACCGCATTCTGGTTGTTGCGGCCTTTCGAGGCCAGGGCGAATTTGTCACCGGCCTTGTAGTTTAGCCCGGCAGGGTCGATGTCGTGCCCCTTCGCGGCCCGTACCCAGCCTTTCTCGGACAGCACCACGGTGACCGGGTCGTTGGAGACCAGATCGGCCTCGGAGAAGGCCCGGGCCTCCTCCCGTTCCACAATGGGGGAACACCGGTCGTCGCCGTAAGTTTCGGCGTCCGCCTGCAGTTCCTGCTTGATCAGCTCCCGCAGCCGGTCCTCCGACCCCAGGATGGACTGGAGCTCGTCCCGTTCGGCGGACAGCTCGTCCTGCTCGCCGCGGATCTTCATTTCCTCCAGCTTGGCCAGGTGGCGCAGTTTCAGCTCAAGGATGGCTTCCGCCTGCTCGGCGGACAGTCCGAACCGCTTGATCAGCTCCGCCTTGGGCTCGTCCTCGTAACGGATGATGTTGATCACCTCGTCAATGTTGAGATAAGCAATCAACAGGCCTTCGAGGATATGCAGGCGCGCCAGTACCTTGTCCAGGCGGTACTGGAGCCGACGGGTAACGGTGGTCCGGCGGTAAGCCAGCCATTCGGTGAGCATGGTATGCAGGTTCTTCACCGCCGGGCGACCATCGTTGCCGATGACATTGAGGTTGACCCGGTAGGTCTTCTCCAGGTCGGTACTGGCGAACAGGTGGGCCATCAGGCCATCCACATCCACCCGGGAGGAACGGGGCACGATCACCAGGCGAGTGGGGTTCTCGTGGTCCGACTCGTCCCGCAGGTCCGCCACCATGGGCAGCTTGCGGGTCTGCATCTGATGGGCAATCTGCTCCAGTACCCGGTTGCCGGACACCTGGTGCGGCAGGTCGGTGATTACCACCTCGCCGTTCTCACGAATCCAGCGGGCCCGCATGCGCAGGCTGCCGCGACCGGTGTGGTACATCTGCCGCAGGTCCCGGCGGGGCGTGATGACCTCGGCGCCGGTGGGAAAATCCGGTCCCTTGATGTGTTCGCAGAGTTCGTCAACGTCGGTATCCGGTTTGTCCAGCAGCCGGATGCAGGCGGCGGTGACCTCACGCACGTTGTGGGGCGGAATGTCCGTCGCCATGCCCACGGCGATACCGGTAGTACCATTGAGCAGCACGTGGGGCAGTCGCGCCGGCAGGGTGGAAGGCTCGTCCATGGTGCCGTCGAAGTTCGGCACCCAGTCAACGGTGCCCTGCCCCAGCTCGCTGAGCAGGACCTCAGAGAATTTCGACAACCGCGACTCGGTATACCGCATGGCGGCGAAAGACTTGGGATCATCCGGTGACCCCCAGTTACCCTGGCCGTCCACCAGCGGGTAGCGGTAAGAGAAGGGCTGGGCCATGAGCACCATGGCCTCGTAACAGGCACTGTCACCATGGGGATGGAACTTGCCGAGCACGTCGCCAACGGTGCGGGCGGACTTCTTGTACTTGCTGGTGGACTTCAGCCCCAGCTCGGACATGGCGTAGATAATACGCCGCTGGACCGGCTTTAGCCCGTCTCCCACATTGGGCAGGGCCCGGTCGAGAATGACGTACATGGAATAATCCAGGTAGGCCTTCTCGGTGTAGTCCCGCAATGAAACCCGCTCAAAGCCCTCGTCGGTCGTTTCAAACTCTGGCATGGATGCCCCTTGCTCCAGGAATGTATTCACACGAATCCCCTGCCCGGGGGAATTCAAGACTGCTGTAAGGCTGGGACATTATATGGAGGGAGGGCGCAATAGACCAATGCCGCGGAAGAAATCCCCGGAGGATTTTTCCAATAGCGGAATTCCCGCATGTTTCCACAAACCCGCGCACCGTATTCTGCTTCCCGTTCAAGGAACCAAAGACAGTCCTCAAGGATTTCCGGGTTTCCAATCAGAGCGAACATTATGAAACTGACTCTCAAGGCGTGCCGTCAGGCGGTTTTCACCGCACTGATCAACGGTGCACTCGCCCTGGCGCTGATGCTCCTGGTGGAGTTCTCGCTCAGTGGCAGCCTGGCGATGACAAGGCCGTTCCTGATAGCTGGCCTGCTGGTAGCCCTGGTGATTTTCGTGGCCCAGTTCTTTCGCCAGCTCAGACTCTGTCGTTGTAACGAAAACGGGGCCGCCAACAAATAGGGGCCCCGCTTTCGTTCTTCCTTCCGCCGCCGGTTACTGGCGAATACCTTCCACGGAAATTTCCAGCTTCACAGTCTCCGAGGCCTTGCCCAGATTGGTGGGAATGCCAAAGTCCGCCAACCTGATCTCGGTTTCCGCATCAAAGCCCATGCGGTAGCCGCCCCAGGGGTCCTCACCGTGCCCCTGCATCTCGACATCAAGGGTCACTTCACGGGTGACACCGCGCAGGGTCAGCTCACCAACCACATCGGCTTCGTCGCCATCGTCATCCAGCTCAACACGGGTGCTCTTGAAGATTGCCTCGGGATACTCATCCACGTACAGGAAGTCTTCGCTGCGCAGGTGCTTGTCGCGCTCGGCGTGGTTGGTATCGACACTGGAGGTATCAATGGTGACTTCAACACTGCTGTTCTCTGGATTTTCCTCATCGAACACAAACTGGCCATCGAAGTCGTTGAAACGCCCGAAAAGCGTGCTGTAGCCCAAATGGGAGATCTCGAAGGTGATGAACTGGTGCGAGCCCTCGGTATCGAACGCATAGGTGCCGCCGTGCTGGTCTGCCTGAACCGCGCCAGCCATGGCCAGGGATACCGCTGAGGCAATGATCGTCTTCTTCATGTGGTCTGTCTCCTTGCTTGATGATCACATCTTCGGATGGGTGGGAATCACCGGTGTTTCAGCCGCACGGGAAGCATGCGGCGAAGCGTATCGTCACGGTCAATGAGGTGGTGCTTGATGGCCGCCAGGCCGTGGAGGGCAGCCAGGACCACCAGGGCCCAGGTCACCCAGTAATGCACGTCTCCGGCAACGTCCTCCATGCCCCGGATCCGCCCGGTCACCGACGGCACCTCGAACCAGTCGAACACCTGGATGGCCGAGCCGTCTGCCGTGGAAATCAGGTACCCGCTGACCATGGCGGTCAGCATCAGCAGATACAGCAGCCAGTGAGCAGCATGGGCTGACCGTACCTCGAAACGGGAATGGGTGGACAGTGGTGACGGCGCCAGCTCAACGACTCGCCAGAGCAGCCGCAGCACCACCGCTATCAACAGCAGTATGCCGATGCTCCGGTGGATATGGGGCACCAGCCGGTACCACTGATCATAGTAGCTCAGGTCGACCATGTAGTAGCCAAGCCCGAACAGGCCAAACACCGCCAATGCCACCAGCCAGTGCAGACCGGCACTCACCGCGCCATAGCGCCCCCTGGAATTCCTCAACTGCATGTGCACCGCGCTCCCTGACTGTCACCAGCGTCTGTGCCGTGAGAGTAAGCCGTTATGGGTACCAGGCCAACCGCAATATTCTGCTCACCCTGTTCAGTTTTTCTGATGATGACCTATCGCTCCCGGACCTACCCTGAGCCATTGGTCGAATACGGGTATTACGGATTCAGGAAAACCATCAGATCCATATAATTGCTCTATAACTTTTCAGGCTGACCGCCGTAACCCCAGGGAGCAGAACCATGGAACTCGAATTCGACGAATCCGTTGTCGTACCCAGTAATAACTGAGTCAGGACCAAGATATTACCTGCCTCACACCATATGTAGCCGGAGATACCAGATCACCGTTTAATGACATCACTCAGGTCACCAGGTAACAAAGTTTGACATAAGCGACTGGCACCGCCTAAAAAGTTCTGGCATGCTCCGGTTCATACACCCGTTTATGACCGCAACTTAATGGTTTGCGAGGCAGTCTTCCGGGTTCTTGTCAGCAGTCAGAATTGCGGATCCATGACCTATCTGTCAGACCACCTTACGGGCGCCGACCTGGAACTACTTGATCCCCTGCTCCACCGGCAGGATGATCAGTGGACGGGCCTGTTCCACGGCCTGACCCTGAAGACTGCGCTTCAACCCATCTTTTCAATCTCCCACAAACGCATTATTGGCTACGAAGCCCTGATTCGCGCATTCGATCCCGATAATGCCAGTGTACCCCCTTACCAGCTTTTTGCACTGCCGGACTCGGAACAGGAGAACGTACTGCTGGACCGCCTGTGCCGGCTGCTGCATATACGCAACTACGCCGGCTTCCAGGACGAGGTGAACTGGCTGTTCCTGAACGTGTCCCCCCAGGTGGTGGCCTCCGGCTACCGCTGCGATTCCTTCTTCGGTGAGCTGCTACGCCAGACCGGGCTACCGCCCCACCGCATCGTGGTGGAAATTGTCGAGCAGCCCACGGACGACTCCGAACGCCTGCGGGAAACCGTGAACTACTACAAGGACCTGGGATGCCTGACCGCCATCGACGACTTCGGTGCCGGCCATTCCAATTTCGAACGGATCTGGAACCTGTCCCCGGACATCGTCAAGCTGGACCGGACCCTCACCCTGCGGGCCGGCAAAGACCCCAAGGCCCGCCAGATCCTCAACGGCATTGTCACCCTGCTGCACCAGTCGAGCTGCCTGGTATTGCTGGAAGGGGTGGAAACCCATGACCAGGCCATGATCGCCATTGATGCCGGTGTGGACTTTGTGCAGGGGTATTATTTCTGCCACCCCAGGGTGGAACTCGGCTGCATCCAGCGGGACGCGCCGGACTTCGAGACCCTGCTGTCGGACTACAAGAACCGCAACCGCATCCGGCTGGACCCCACCCAGCAACTGGCGGAGTTCTTCACCAGTCACTTCCAGCGGGCGATCCAGCGACTGCAGGACGACAACCACCTGAGGGAAGCCTGCGCCGAGATCATGGCCCACCACACGGTGTCCCGGTGTTACCTGATCGACCAGCGGGGGGTGCAGATCGACGACACCCAGGTATCCGCCACCGGCGCCATCCAGCTCGACCCCCGGTACCGGCCGCTGGAGAACACCAGCAGCGCCGACTGGTACCGGCAGCATTACCTCAAGCAGGCCCTGGCCCAGCCCAACCGTATGCAGGTGACCAGTCCCTACCTCTCCATTACCGGGGTCTACATGTGCGTGACCCTGTCACTGGGTTTCCGATTCCGGGGTGAATTGCGGGTGCTCTGTTGCGATATCCTGGCGGAACAGGGGCCACTGGCCAGCGCCTAGGGCCCGTGTTCCGTTCCGGTCAGACGGCGACGTCGGCCATATTGCCGTAGGTCTCCAGCCAGTTCCGGCGGTCCCCCGCCCGCTTCTTGCCCAGCAGCATGTCCATCCGTTCGATGGTGTCGTCCCCCTCCTCCAGGGTCAGCATCACCAGGCGACGGGTGTCCGGAGCCATGGTGGTCTCCCGGAGCTGCAGCGGGTTCATCTCACCCAGTCCCTTGAAGCGGGTGACCTGAATCTTGCCCTTGCGCTTCTCGGCGGCGATCCGGTCGATGATGCCCTGTTTCTCGTGTTCGTCGAGGGCGTAGAAGGTCTCCTTGCCCAGATCCACCCGGTACAGTGGAGGCATGGCCACGAACACGTGCCCCGCCTGCACCACGGGGCGGAAGTGCTGGACAAACAGCGCGCACAGCAGGGTCGCGATATGCAGGCCATCGGAGTCCGCATCCGCCAGGATACAGACCTTGTTGTAGCGCAGGCCGTCCAGCCTGTCGGAACCAGGGTCCACGCCGATGGCCACTGCGATGTCATGCACTTCCTGGGATGCCAGAATTTCGGACGAATCCACTTCCCAGGTATTGAGGATCTTGCCCCGCAGCGGCATCACCGCCTGGAACTCCCGGTCACGGGCCTGCTTGGCGGAACCGCCCGCCGAGTCCCCTTCCACCAGGAACAGTTCGGAGCGACTGGCGTCGGCACCGGAACAGTCCGCCAGCTTGCCCGGCAGGGCCGGGCCGGAGGTTACCTTCTTGCGGGCCACCTTGCGGCTCGCCCGCAGGCGGCGCTGGGCGTTGCTGATAAACACATCCGCCAGGGCTTCCGCCACGCTGGTATGCTGGTTCAGCCAAAGGCTGAACGCGTCCTTGACCACCCCGGAGATAAACGCCGCCGCCTCGCGGGACGACAGGCGCTCCTTGGTCTGACCGGAGAACTGGGGGTCCTGCATCTTGAACGAGAGCACGTAGGCGCAGCGCTCCCAGATATCCTCCGGCGTCAGCTTCACACCCCGGGGCAGCAGGTTGCGGAACTCGCAGAACTCCCGCATGGCCTCCAGAAGCCCGGTGCGGAACCCGTTGACGTGGGTGCCCCCCTGGACGGTGGGGATCAGGTTCACGTAGCTTTCGGTGACCGACTCACCACCTTCCGGCAGCCACTGTACCGCCCAGTCCACTTCCTCGCTGTTGCCGGCGAAGCGACCGGTGAAGGGCTCCAGGGGCACGGCTTCCAGGTCCGCCAGCTCACTGCGCAGGTAGTCCCGCAGGCCGTCCTCGTAGAACCACTCGTCCTTCTCGCCGGAGGCTCCCTGCAGGAAGGTCACGTTCAGCCCCGGGCACAGTACCGCCTTGGCCCGCAGGTTGTGGCGCAGGCGGCTGACGGAGAACTTCGGGGAATCAAAGTACTTCGGGTCCGGCATGAAATGCAGGCGGGTACCGGTATTGCGCTTACCCACGGTGTCCACCACGGCCAGATCACTGGCCTTCTCGCCATCGGCGAAGGTCATGCGGTAGAGGTTGCCGTCCCGTTTGATGGTCACTTCCAGGTGGGTGGACAGGGCGTTCACCACCGATACCCCCACCCCGTGCAGGCCGCCGGAGAAATTGTAGTTGCCCTGGGAGAACTTGCCCCCGGCATGCAGCCGGCTGAGGATCAGCTCCACCCCGGACAGACCTTCCTCCTTGTGCATGTCCACCGGCATACCACGACCGTCGTCCTCCACCGACAGGGAACCGTCGGCATGCAGGATGACGTCCATACGCCGGGCGTGGCCGGCCAGCGCCTCATCCACGCTGTTGTCGATGACTTCCTGGGCCAGATGGTTGGGCCGACTGGTGTCGGTGTACATACCCGGACGCTTACGCACCGGGTCCAGACCGCTGAGGACTTCAATGGAGTCGGCGTTGTAGGTTTTCTGGCTCATAGGGAGGGTACAGCTCCGGATCTGCGGGGATGGGTTGTGGCCCCATAGCTTAGGGAATCTGGTGCAAAGATCAATGTCCCGACAGCGCTGAATGAGCTGTCGGTCACCGCTGGAATGACAGTTCGTCGAACCCGGGGCCGGACACCGTCGCCCGGCTCCAGCCCTCGGCGGTGACCGCCAGCAGGGCGCAGGGGCTGGTCAGGGCCATGGTCACCGCCTGGTCGGGGGCCGGGCTGCGCACCTGCACGGTGATCTCCAGCACGCCTTCGCGGATACGGGACTCCTCCAGGGCGACGCCATAGCCACCACTGGGCTTGCGGCCTGCGGCCACCAGCAGCAGGTGCTCCCGCTCGAAGTCATGGTTCTCCACCGCCACCAGATTCACCCCACGGGCCTCAGACAGGGCGTCCAGGCGCTCCCGGGAATCCATGTAGACCAGCCCAGGAGCGGTGAAGCCACACTGGCCGGAGGCGGTGATCTGCCGGGCCAGGGGCGCACCGTCGGAGGTGGTGTCACGGTTCATGGCACAGGCGGACAACACCGACAACAGGAGGACGCCGGCGACAACGGAACATCGGTGTTTCCAGAACCCCATGGGACTCTCCTCAGGTTACCGTACTACTTCAACTGCCGGTCCACGGACGTATCGCCCGTGGACCGATCGGGCACGGGGTACCCCTCGAACCCGTAACGCGGCAGCCCCATCTCGGCGATGGTCGGCCGCCGGAAGCTGGTGGTCATATCCAGCCGCAGCGTCTCACCCTCACTGATGGAGATCACCTCACGGGAACCGGCACTGGGGTACTCGGCGCAGGCTTCGCCGTTTTCGCAGATAAAGCCGTTGCTGTCCAGGTCGGTACCGGCCACCAGGATGTAGTCACCCGGTGTCACACCGTCCATAGAGTACTCATACTCGCCGTTGTCTTCCCGGGCAACCACCTGCATGGATCGGGACGAGTTGAAATCGTCGGCATCCAGCAGCAGGACATAGTGACGCCCGGCACTGCGATCTTCCTGCTCGTCCGTGGACTGGACGTAGACCGGGATAACCAGGTCCCGATCCGCGGATTCCGTGGTATATCCAATGACAATTTCTCCCGAAACCTCTCGATTGGGGGGCAGAGCGTCCGGGTCAACGCGAATACGCAGCTCCTCCGGAATCGGCTCACCATCGTTGACGGGTTGCCCGTCACCGTCCGTCATTTCGAAGGATGTGGGTATGACGGGCTCACCGCTGACGACCGGGGCGTCCTGGGAACCTTCTTTCAAGACCTCCAGCAACACGGACGACTCGTTTCCGGATGAGCTGACCTCCAGCACCCGGGGCCAGGCGCTGACCACTGTGGGATAGAGACCACGTGTAGCCGGATCCAACGCTTTTTGCGCATTCAGAAGACCGGCCCCATATAACGCATAGTTTCTCAGTCCTGGAGGATCAGTATCCTCAGAATTGGTCAGATACCCTGCAATCATCTGGGCCCGGAACTGGTCCGGGGTCAGGCCAGGGTTGACGCCCTTCACCAGGGCATACACCCCACTCAGGTGCGGCACAGCCATGGACGTGCCAGCCAGGTAGCCGTAGATCTCACCGTCGACTTCCCCATAGGCGTTCAGGATACCGTCATCCAGTGCCCCGCCAGGGGCCAGCAGGTCAACGGACTGTCCGTAGTTGGAGTAACTCGCCAGTTCCCCGCTACGGTTGGTGGCACCAACACCCACCACACGTCGGTTGGCAGCCGGGTAGACAGCGGACGCATCGCCACTATTACCGCCAGCGGCCACCACCAGGATGCCATCATCGTACGCCCGGTCGGTGGCTGTCTGCACCGGGAGCAGCGGCGGCAGCCCCCCGAGGCTGAGGTTGATCACATCCACATCGTCACCACCCTCGGCATTACCGTTTCGATCCACCGCATTGTTGATCGCATCAATCAGGTCGGATACGGCCCCTGTGCCGTCATCGCCGGTCACCGGATCCACCCCCAGTACCCGGTAGGGCAGGATGGTAGCTTGATGGGCAATCCCGACGGTACCCAGTGAGTTGTCCTCAGCAGCGACTATTCCGGCTACATGAGTGCCGTGGTAGCTGGTGCTCTCCGCCCCGGGTGTCGGCGGCGTGGCGGGGTTACCGTCACGACCAGTATCGTCATCCACGTCATAGTCAGCGCTGACGAAATCCAGCAAGCCACCCTCAACCACGACATTGGCGGCCAAGTCCTCGTGCCAACTGCCATAATTGTCCATATCGGTGCTGTACAAGCCGGTATCCATAATGGCAACGCCCACGTCTTGGCCCCAGGTTCCAATCTGAGTCCACGCCGTGTCCACCTTAATCTGCTTGAGATTCCAGTTGTCATCCAGACCGGTATCATCATTGGTAGTGTTGTAATAAGGATCGTTTCCAGGAACCGTCGCAGTGTTAAGCAGATAGTTCGGGTCCACCTCCAGCCCGAAATCCTCCCGCATGCCCCGGATCCACTCGATGGTCTCCGCCCGGGGATCGCTGGCGCCGGTGGACCGGGCCGACAGGGCATTGACGCCCTCGTCCCGGCGCACATGCCAGGTATCCGGCCCGATGGAGCGTCCCACTTCCATCACGGAACTGGCCCGGAGGCCGGAGGAAGACAGGGTGCTGGCGAAGGCCACGGGGCCGGTCACAATGGCCTCATCCACTCGCAGGTCTGGCTCCGGCCAGCGCACATCGAAGGTACTCAGGGAGCCCTGGGGAACAATGGTCAGCACATAGCGCAGGGGGCCACTGTCACTGTTGGTGGACACCGTGACCTGGACATTTCCGCTTCCGCCGTCATAGATGCCTCCGGAGCCGCAGGCATCTGAATTGTCGTCAGTGCCGTCCAGCGCCAGGGTCACATCCAGTCCGTCCTCGTCCAGGCCAAGGGACGAAAAGCATTGGAGTACGTAGCGGTCACCGTTCACCATCGGAGCCACGTAGGTGTCGGTATTGTCTTCCGGGTAAAGGCGTCCCGAGCTATCGGATCCACTGGCATGGCTCAGGTAGCCGCCCACGGTGGCGGGCACCGGCAACGTGACAATACCGTCACTGCCGGCTGGCCAGTTACCGTCGTTTACCCGCCACAGGTCGGCATAATCCCGGTCCACCCGGCTGCCGGCGGCGATATCAATCACGCCCTGGATCCCCGTTGAGCCGCGACCAAGGTCGTCGTCTCCGGAGCCTCCACCACCGCCGCCGCAGCTTGCAAGCAGACCACTCAGTGCCAACGTGATGAAGGAAAGTGTGCTTTTCCGACCGAAAGACAATCTGGTATCCATATAGCCTGATATCTCTATCGTTCAGCACCGGCATTAACCGGTGACGGCCTATACACCCGATGCACCTGCGTCCTGTGACCGGCGAACCGATGAAAAGTTACTGCTTATTACGGAAGGGTAGCAGGTAGGGATCGTAAAAAACGAGAAACGGAGCGCCAAAGTGGCGCTCCGTACTCAGGAAGGACAGGTTTTTATCCGCAATAACCGGGACTCAGTCGCCGACCTTCAGCACCACCTTGCCGGTGGCGGTCCGTCCGGTGAGGGCGTCGAGGGCCTTCACATAGTCCTCGAAGGCGAATACTTCGCTGACCTTGGGCTTGATCTTGCCTTCCGCGTGCATCTGGAACAGCTCTTTCATGTTCTGCACGTGGTTCTGCGGCTCTTTCTGGGTGAAGGCACCCCAGAACACACCGACCACGGAACAGCTCTTGAGCAGGGTCAGGTTGGCGGGAATCTTGGGGATGTCGCCGGCGGCGAAGCCGATGATCAGGTGGCGGCCGTTCCAGGCCATGGCCCGCAGCGACTGCTCGGTGAAGTCGCCGCCCACGGGATCGTAGATCACGTCGACGCCCTTGCCGCCGGTCATTTCCTTGATCACGTCCTTCAGGGGCTTGTCGGTGTTGCTGTAGTTGAGCAGTTCGTCGGCACCGGCTTCCTTCGCCACCTGCAGCTTGGCATCGGTGCTGGCCGCCGCGATCACATGGGCGCCCATGGCCTTGCCCAGTTCCACCGCCGCCAGGCCCACGCCGCCACTGGCGCCCAGTACCAGCAGGGTCTCGCCCGGCTGGATGTCGGCCCGCTGCTTGAGGGCGTGGTAGGAGGTGCCGTACACCATGGTGAACGCCGCGCCTTCCTCGTTGCTCATGCCCTCGGCCAGGGGCAGCAGGCGGTTCTCGTCCACCAGCATTTCCTCGGCAAAGGCGCCGTAACCGGTCATGCCGATCACCCGGTCACCGGGCTTGAAGCGGCTGACCTTGTCGCCCACGGATACCACCTCGCCAGCCATTTCGCCACCGGGGGAGAACGGCATCTCGGGCTTGATCTGGTACTTGCCTTCAATGATCAGGGTATCCGGGAAGTTCAGCCCCGCGGCCTTGACGCGAACCTTGACCTGGCCGCCGGTGGGCTCCGGGCATTCGATATCCTCGATCACCAGCTTTTCCGCCGGGCCGTACTCCTTGCAGAGAATTGCACGCATTCTGTTGCTCCGATCCTGTATCAGGGTATTGATGTTGTTGATGGGTCCCCGTGGCCAGCTTCCCTCGGCGGGACGCCGGGACGGGGACACCCGGGATAACGGTTCAAGCTAACCCGACGCAAGTCATGAATCAAATAAGGATAGCTTATGGATTGGCATCACTGTTATTGATCAGCCTTCACCTTCGGATGATACCGGCCCGGAAATCGGCTATCCTTCGCGCACCGTTCACAGCCTGCCTGACCTGCCCTATGCCTGACATCATCTATGTGCTGGAAATGATCGGCGTGGTCGCCTTTGCGATTTCCGGCATGATCGTCGCCCAGCAGAAAAACATGGACCCGGTGGGGGTGTTCACCATCGGTTTTGTCACCGCCCTGGGCGGCGGTACGTTGCGTGACCTGATGATGGACAATCACCCCCTGTACTGGATCAAGCACCAGGAGCAGCCTATCCTGATCCTGGCCATGGCGGTGGTGTTCAGCTATGCCGGACTGGGGCGCCGTATCCGGGAATCCCGTATCGTGTTTCCGGATGCCATCGGGCTGGGGATCTTCTCCATCCTGGGCGCGCAACTGGCCCTGGACCTGGGGCATTCCTGGTTTATCGCCTCGCTTCTGGGGGTGATGACCGGCACCTTCGGGGGTGCCCTGCGGGATACCCTCTGCAATGAGGTGCCCTTTATCTTTCGCAAGGACCAGATCTACGCCTCCATCTCCTTTGCCGGCTGCTGGCTCTACTTTGCCTGCCAGTGGCTGCTGGAGAGCGAAACCCTGGCCCTGACCATCGGCCTGCTTTTTATCGTCATCGTCAGGATGGCCGCCGTGCGATTTGATATCCGGTTGCAACGGGACAGCCACCACTGACAGGCTTGGCACTGTCATGGTCTGGCTCCGTCGCCTGAGGTATCATTACGCCCCTTTAACGTTTGCCCACAATCCGAACGCATCGAGGCTTCCCCCCATGCTCGAAAAGCTCTTCCAGTTGCAGGCCCATGGCACCACTGTCAAACGTGAGGTCATCGCCGGCATTACCACCTTCCTGACCATGGCCTACATCGTGGTGGTCAACCCGTCCATCCTCTCTGCCACCGGTATGGATTTCGGGGCCGTGTTCGTGGCCACGTGCATTGCCGCCGTCATCGGCACCCTGATCATGGGCCTGTGGGCCAACTACCCCATCGCCCTGGCCCCGGGCATGGGCCTGAACGCCTTCTTCTCGTTCACCGTGGTGGGCAACATGGGCTATAGCTGGCAAGTGGCCCTGGGCGCAGTGTTCATGTCGGGCCTGATCTTCTTCCTGCTGAGCATTTTCAAGGTGCGGGAATGGATCATCAACAGCATCCCCCTGTCCCTGCGCTTCGGCATCTCCGCCGGTATCGGCTTCTTCCTGGCCTTCATCGCCCTCAAGAACGCCGGCATCGTGGTGGACAACCCCGCCACCCTGGTGACCATGGGCGACATCAAGACACCGGAGGCCCTGCTGTTCTTTGCCGGTTTCGCCGCCATCTGTGCCATGGCCTATCGCCGCGTTACCGGCGCGGTGATGATCGGCATCCTGGCCATCACCGGCATCGCCATGGCCATGGGACTGGTGGAATACGAAGGGCTGGTCTCCGCCCCGCCCAGCCTGGCACCCACCTTCCTGGAGCTGGACATTGCCGGCGCCCTGAACGTGGGCATGATCTCGGTGATCTTCGCGTTCCTGTTCGTGGACCTGTTTGATACCTCCGGCACCCTGATCGGCGCCGCCCAGCGTGGCGGCCTGCTGGACAAGGACGGCAAGCTGCCGCGACTGGGCCGGGCGCTGATGTCCGACTCCGTGGCCACCATGTCCGGGGCTGCCCTGGGCACCTCCACCACCACCAGCTATGTGGAGTCCACCGCCGGTATCACCGCCGGCGGCCGTACCGGCCTGACCGCCGTGGTGGTGGCCGCGCTGTTCCTGGCCTGCCTGCTGTTCGCCCCCATTGCCAGCGTGATCCCGGCCTACGCCACCGCCCCCGCCCTGCTCTACGTGGCGGTGCTGATGACCAGCGGCCTCAAGCTGATCGACTGGGAGGACGTGACCGACGCCGCGCCCGCCGTGGCCACCGCACTGATCATGCCGCTGACCTTCTCCATTGCCGATGGCATCGCCGCCGGCTTTATCACCTATGCCGCCCTCAAGGCCCTGAGCGGTCGCTGGTCAGACCTGAACCCCAGCGTGGCGATCATTGCCATCGTGTTCGTACTCAAGTTCATTTTCCTCGACGCCTGACCGGCACCGGAGAACCAACGCCATGGACTACTTTGCCGACAGCATCAAGAAAGCCATTCGTACGGTCCCGGACTGGCCCAAACCCGGCGTGGCTTTCCGTGACATCACCACCGTACTGCAGGACCGCACTTCCTTCCGCAAACTGGTGGACGCCTTTGTCCACCGCTACCACGACCAGCAGATCGACGTTGTTGCTGCCATCGATGCCCGGGGTTTCATCATCGGCTCGCCCCTGGCCTACGAACTGAACGCCGGCCTGGTACTGGTGCGCAAGAAGGGCAAGCTCCCCTTCGACACCCTGGTGGAAGACTATGAACTGGAGTACGGCACCGCCTCCGTGGAGTTGCACAAGGATGCCTTCAGACCGGGGGACAAGGTGGTGCTGGTGGATGATCTCATCGCCACTGGCGGCACCATGCTGGCCGCCAGCCGCCTGATCCGTCAGATCGGCGCGGAAATCGTGGAGGTGTCCGCCATGATCGATCTGCCGGACCTGGGCGGCTCCCGCAAGCTGCGCGACGAAGGATTGAACGTCTATACTGTGTGCGAGTTCGAAGGCAACTAGTGTGCCTGTAACGGCAAACCAGCGTTGAAGGGATAATCGGGGGGTAACCATGAACTATCGGCACCAGTGGCAGGATGGCCGTCCCATTGACTGGCCCCTTGGCAAGGTGGTCTGCGTGGGCCGCAACTACGCCCAGCACGCGGCCGAGCTCAACAACCCGATTCCCGAGCAGCCGCTGCTGTTCATGAAGCCAGCCACAGCCGTGGTACCGCTGACCGACCCCATACGCCTGCCCACGGACCAGGGCGAGGTGCACTACGAGGCGGAACTGGCCGTGCTGATCGGCGCCCCCTTGCGACACGCCAGCGAGAGCGAGGTCCGGGAAGCCAGCGTGGGCATCGGCCTGGCCCTGGACCTGACCCTGCGGGAGCTGCAGTCGGAACTCAAGGCCAAGGGCCATCCATGGGAACGCGCCAAGGCTTTCGATGGCGCCTGCCCGTTGTCGTCCTTCATACCGCTGCACCAGGGGGATAACTTCGGCAACCTGTCGTTTTCCCTGGCCATCGATGGCAACATCCGACAGCGGGGCGACACCAGCGACATGATTACCCCGGTACTCACCCTTATTGCCTACGCCTCCGAAACCTTCACTCTCCTGCCCGGGGATGTGGTTCTCACCGGCACCCCCGCGGGCGTGGGTGAATTATCCCCCGGACAGCGCCTGGAGCTGGAGCTGGACGGTAGGCTTCACGTGGAAACCAGCGTAGAGTAGGCAACCAACATTCTTCTGGTGCCGCTCACCCTGGTGTCCCTTAACACAAGTATGGCCAAAAAACCCGTAACCTCCCGCAGCGGACGCTTCCTGAAACTCGCCGGCATGACCGCCTCCGTGGCCGGTCAGTTCGCCGGCCACCGGGCCCGCCGTTTCCTGGGCCGTGAATCGGATGAGGAACGCTCCCTCCAGTATGCCCGCATGGCGGACGAAATCGTCGACACCCTGGGGGAACTCAAGGGTGCGGTGATGAAGGTGGGCCAGGTTGCCTCCCAGACCCAGGATTTCCTGCCCAAGGAGTTCTCCCAGGCCCTGCAGCGACTGCAGAAGGAAGCTCCGCCCATGCCCTTCGAGGTGATCCGCCAGCAGGTGGAAGCGGAGTTGGGTGCTTCGGTGGACGAACTGTTTGACGAGCTCCAGGAAAAACCCTACGCCGCCGCGTCCATCGGCCAGGTCCACCGGGCCCGGCTGAAGGACGGCACCGAGGTCATCGTGAAGGTCCAGTATCCGGGGGTCGATGAATCCTGCGATTCGGACCTGAAACAGCTTCGCATGGCGCTACGGCTGGGTGGACTGCTGCGGATGCCCAAGGAAAGCGCCGACCGGCTGTTCGAGGAGATCCGGGTACGCCTGAAGGAAGAACTGGACTACGAGAACGAGGCCACCAATATCCGCCGGTTCCGGGACTATCACCAGCGCCACCCCTGGGTGCTGATCCCCCGGGTCATCGACAGCCACTCCACCCGGCATATCCTGACCCTGGAGCTGGCCGAGGGCGATCACCTGCAACAGATCACACCGGACCGGTACAGTCAGGCGACCATCAACCGTCTGGGCGAACACCTGTTCATTACCATGGCCGATGAGCTGTTCGACTTCCAGTGCATCCATGGCGACCCCCATGCCGGCAATTTTGCCTTCCGGCCGGACGGTACGCTGATCCTCTATGATTTCGGCTGTGTCAAGTCACTGCGCCCGTCGGTGGTGGCCTACTACCGACAGGCACTGATAGCGGCACTGGACGAGGATTACGAGGCCCTGGACCGGCACCTGATTGACCTGGGGGCAAGGGTGGCGGAAAAACCGGCCATCAATCCGGATTACTACGCCATGTGGCGCAACATGCTGATCGAGCCCTTCGATGGCGACGAACCCTACGATTTCGGCCGGTCAGATCTGCACCGGCAGATTGCGGCCCGAACCCACACCGTATTCCGCTACCTGGACCGTTTCCAGCCAGCCGTGGACAGCATGTTCATCGACCGCATGGTGGCGGGGCACTACTGGATACTGAAGCAGCTTGGTGTGCAGGCAGCCTTCCGGGGCAACCTGGACAGCTACTTGCGGGACTAGCGCCGCAAACGGTGCGCTAAAAACTCCGCACCGTATGAATATGACGGGCTTTCAGATAACGCTGTGCCTCACCGACCTGGTCCCGGTCGCGGGCATGTATGGTAACCATGTAGTGGCCCTTGTCCAGCGCTGACGCCGAACGGGAGACATACACCGTATGGTCTGGACGCAGGGTGTAGACCCCGCCGAGCAGCAGGCCTGCCACACCGCCGAATACCGCAAACAGGGCACCGGCCCAGATCAGGTTCTGGGCCACGAAGGGCAGGCCCGCGGCCGCCAGTACCGAGAACAGCAACAGACCACCGGCAACGCCCGCCAACCCCAGCCATATGTGGGACCGGATGGCCGTGTGCATGATGCCCTGATCCTCGGGCTCCAGCTTCGACCCCTTATGGTCATCGCCAGGGTGGATAATTCGAACCTGCCCCCGACTCAGGCTGGTCGCCGTGCACAGGTCATCGGCAATCTTCTCCGCCTCCGTAGCAGTGCCACACCTGGCGGCCAGCTTGTGGTCCAGGGTTTCTCCGGATACATGCATGGTCATCTTCATTTCAGCCTCCCCGAGCCACTACCCTTACTAGTGGATGTAGGCCAGTCTAGCCAAGTACAACCGGCTCTGTCCGGGGACTAACAATGTTTAATGTCACGGCCATGAAAGCCGGACGGAAGGACGATCAAACATCCTTGTCAGGCGACAGTCTCAACCCCCAGTCAGCGCCCTTACCCACCGGGGGACTCCAACGCTGGCAGGTTCCCGGAGCACCCGGGCCCGGGTCATGGCCGGCACCTCGCCGGGATCGATCACCGTCACCGGCACATCGAAGCCGGCCAGCTCCACCAGCCCGGCCGCCGGATAGACCTGCAGGGACGTGCCCACGATCAGCAGGTGATCCGCCATGGGAACGATTTCGGCGGCCGCCTCGATCATCGGCACCGCCTCACCGAACCAGACCACATGGGGACGAAGCTGGCTGCCCTGCTCGCAGGTGTCGCCCAGGCGAATCTCATCGTAGCCAAGGTGGTAGATCAGTTCCGGCACTTTCGAACTACGCACCTTGGTCAGTTCGCCGTGCAGGTGCACCACATTGCTGGAGCCGGCCCGTTCGTGCAGGTCATCCACATTCTGGGTGATCACGGTGACCTGGTGCGTCTGCTCCAGCTCCGCAAGGGCGCGATGGGCGGCATTGGGTTCAACGCTGCCCAACTGCCTGCGACGCTGATTGTAGAAATCCAGTACCCGTTCCGGGTTGCGGGCAAAGGCCTCCGGGGTGGCCACCTCCTCGATGCTATGCTTTTCCCAGAGACCGCCGCTGTCACGGAAGGTGGACAGGCCACTTTCGGCACTGATGCCGGCCCCTGTCAGTACGACCACGTGGTCTTTCATGGCACCTCCTGCCACTCGGGTGGTGTCTGGTGTCCGGTCTGGTTCATTCGCAGCCCTACTGCGGGTCGAAGATCTTGCCGGGATTCATAATGCCGTTGGGATCGAAAACCTGCTTGATGCCCCGGAGGTAGGCGATCTCCGTGGGCGAACGGGTATATTGCAGGTAGTCCTTCTTGACCAGGCCCACCCCGTGTTCGGCGGAGACACTGCCCCGGTGCCGCTGCACGATATCGAACACCCATTTGTTCACCTGCTGGCACTTGTCGAAGAACTCCTCCTTCGCCATGTCTTCGGGCTTGAGGATGTTCAGGTGCAGGTTGCCGTCACCGATATGGCCGAACCAGATGATCTCGAAGTCCGGGTAGTGCTCGGTTACCACCTGGTCGATTTCGGTGAGGAATTCCGGCACCTTGGAGACCACCACGGAAATATCGTTCTTGTAGGGGGTACGCGGGGCGATAGACTCGGAAATCCGCTCACGCAGTTGCCACAGGTTGCTGGCCTGGGTCTCACTCTGACTGATCACACCATCCAGCACCCAGCCATTCTCGACACACTGTTCGAACAGTGCCATGGCATCGTCCATGACCTGGTCGGAGACCGCCTCGAATTCCAGCAGGGCATAGTAAGGCGCTTCCGTTTCGAACGGCGCCTGCACCTGGCCGTGGGCCAGCACATGCCCCATGGCCTGGTGGGAGAAGAACTCGTAGGCGGTCAGGTCCACCGTCTTCAGGAACGTCTGCAGCACATCCATGGTGTTGGTGAGGTCCGCCAGGCCCAGCACCATCACCGTCAGGTTGGTGGGCTGCCGGGTCAGTTTCATGGTGGCCTCGGTGATAAAGCCCAGGGTGCCCTCGGCACCGATAAACAGGTGGCGCAGGTCGTAGCCGGTGTTGTTCTTCTCCAGGTCCAGGTTCAGCTCAAGGATATCACCCTTGCCGGTAACCACCTTGAGGCCGGCCACCCAGTCACGGCTCATGCCGTAGCGGATGACCTTGATGCCGCCAGCATTGGTGGACAGGTTGCCGCCAAGCTGGCTGGAGCCCGCCGACGCGAAATCCACGGGATAGAACAGGCCGTTGTCGTCGGCGAAGGTCTGCAACTGTTCGGTCACCACCCCGGCCTGGCAACGGACCGTGCGGTCACTGGGGCTGAAGTCCAGGATCCGGTTCATGTTGTCAAACGCCACCACGACTTCGCCGTTGGCGGCCACCGCACCGGCACTGAGCCCGGTGCGCCCGCCGGAGGGCACCAGCGCCACCTGGTTGTCGTTGGCAAACCGCACCACCGCCTGTACCTGTTCGGTAGTCTTGGGCAGCACAATCGCCAGCGGGCGGGGTGCATACTGCCTGGTCCAGTCCTTGCCGTAGGCGTCCAGGTCGGCCGGTTCCGTCAGGACCTTGCCATCATCCACCAGGGTTTTCAGGGACGCGATGATCTGTTCCGGGTTCATGGGTCGCGGGATCTCTCGGATAGTGGGGCCCGCCCCCGACACGGGTTGATTCAGGTTAACGGGCCGGCTGTGAAAATTTGCCGTTATGGTATCATACCGCCCCTGTTCTGTGAGCCCGCGCCAGAACCGGTCGCGGAAGGCCCCGGGCTTGCAGGTGTTTTCTGGTCCAGGGAGCCCGGACACCCCGGCGCTTCACACCACGCAATAGAAGGTCTGGAAGCTTACCCATGTCAGAAACGTCTCTTGAAAAGAGCAAGATCCGCATCCTGCTGCTGGAAGGGGTTCACCAGTCTGCGCTGGATACCCTGCACGCAGCCGGTTACACCAACATCGAATACCTCACACACTCCCTGGCGGAGGATGAGCTGATCGAGAAGATTGCCGACGCCCATTTCATCGGCATCCGCTCCCGTACCCAGCTCACCGAGAAGGTGTTCGAAGCCGCGAAAAAGCTGGTTGCGGTAGGCTGTTTCTGCATCGGTACCAACCAGGTGGACCTGCAGGCGGCCACCCGCCGCGGTGTCGCCGTGTTCAACGCCCCCTTCTCCAATACCCGCAGCGTGGCGGAACTGGTGCTGGCCCAGGCCATCCTGCTGCTGCGCGGCATTCCCGAGAAGAACGCCCGCGCCCATCGCGGCGGCTGGCTGAAGTCCGCCAAGGACAGCTACGAGATTCGTGGCAAGAAGCTGGGCATCATCGGTTACGGCAACATCGGTACCCAGTTCTCGGTACTGGCGGAATCCCTGGGTATGGAAGTCTATTTCTATGACGTGGTTTCCAAGCTGCCCATCGGCAACGCCAGGCAGGTAGGCTCCCTGAAGGAACTGCTGAACCTGGCGGACGTGGTCAGCCTCCATGTGCCGGCAACCCAGGCGACCCACTACATGTTCGGCGCCGAACAGTTCGCCCAGATGAAACCGGGCAGCATCCTGATGAATGCCTCCCGTGGCACCGTGGTGGATATCGACGCCCTGGCCGAGGCCATCAGCAGTGGCAAGCTGCTGGGTGCCGCCATCGACGTGTTCCCGGTGGAGCCCAAGTCCAACGACGAGGAATTCGTGTCTCCGCTGCGGGAGTTCGACAATGTGATCCTGACCCCGCACGTCGGTGGCTCCACCATGGAAGCCCAGGAGAACATCGGCAAGGAAGTGGCCGAGAAGCTGGCCATGTACAGCGACAACGGCACCTCCGTGTCCTCCGTCAACTTCCCGGAGGTGGCACTGCCGTCCCACCCCAACCAGCACCGCCTGCTGCATATCCACGAGAATGTGCCGGGGGTGATGTCGGAGATCAACCAGGTCTTCTCCGAGAACGGCATCAACGTCTGCGGCCAGTACCTGCAGACCAAGGAGGAGATCGGCTACGTGGTGATCGACGTGGACAAGGCCTATGGCGAGCTGGCGCTGGAGAAACTGCGCAAGGTCAAGGGCACCATCCGCTGCCGCGTGCTGTTCTGATCCGTCGTCATGACGTAACGAAAAAAGGGGTGCCGGCCGGCACCCCTTTTTTGTGGCTGGATATCCGTCCCGTTACTGCTGGGTGGGCACCAGTGTCAGCTCCACGCGGCGGTTCTGCTCGCGGCCGGCGGGGGTGTCGTTGGTGGCCACCGGGTAGCGCTCGCCATAACCGGTGGCGCGGGTGCGCGCTGGCGCAATGCCCTGGTTGAGCAGGAAATCCCGTACCGAGCTGGCACGGCGTTCCGAGAGCATCTGGTTGTAGCTGTCGGAACCGGTGCTGTCGGTATGGCCGTCGATCTGGATAACGGTCTTGTCGAACTCCTGCAGCACCAGCCCCACGGACTCCAGCACGCCGGTGAAGGACGACTTGATGGAGGCCTGGTCAGTATCGAAGGTGATATTGCCGGGCATGATCAGTTCGATCTGGTCGCCGTTACGTACCACCCGCACGCCGGTGCCTTCCAGCTTGCGGCGCAGTTCCGCCTCCTGCTTGTCCATGTAATAACCGATACCACCACCAACGGCAGCACCACCGGCGGCCCCGATCAGGGCGCCCTTGCCACGGTCACTGTCACTGGAGGTGGCGGCACCGATTGCGGCACCGCCGATCGCCCCGATGATGCTGCCCTTGGTAGCGTTGGAGGTTTTCTCCTCGCCGGTGTAGGGGTCATAGGTCATACAGCCTGACAGGCCGACTGAGGCCACGGTGATTGCCATCAGAGTTTTTTTCACGGTCAGATCTCCTGTGTTGGTAACCGTTTTTGTCGATGCCGGGCAACCCCGTCTTCAGTGACGGCGCGATCAAAGGTATCGATGATGCCATTGAACACGGTTGCCTGCAGATCCTGTGCTTCGTTGACCAGATGATGCCGCCCGGTGGGCAGCCTGATCTCGTCCACCGAAGAAAACTTGTTCCTGATAATGCGAAGGTTGTGCCGCCAGTCCACCGTCTGGTCCTTTTCCCCCTGGATCACCGTCACCGGGAAATCCACCGGGCGGGCGGCTTCAATGTGCGGCACCCACTGACGCAATGCCGATACCCAGTCCACATGCACGGCCCTGGCCTGCAACGGGTCATGTTCCCGCAGGAACTCCAGAAAGCGGGTGTTGGTACTGTTGGCGGTAAAGGCCCGTTTCCAGCGTTTCAGAAAGGGCTTCGCCACACTGTGCAGCGCCCGGGCACCCAACCAGCCCACCGGGCGCACCAGTGGCGCCAGAAGCACTACGGAGCGGAAGGCGGAGGTGTTCACGCTATGGTGGTTGGACAGCAGGTAATCGATCAGTATGCCGCTGCCGGTGCTCTGCCCCACGGCGTGCCAGGGCCCGGGGGCATGACGACGGACCCTGGCCATCAGGTCGCTCAGTACGGCCTGATATTCCATGAAACTGCCGATGGCAGCCGGTGCACCACTGGACAGGCCATGGCCGGGCTGATCCCACGCCAGCACGTGATAACCGGCAGACAGGCAGCGTTCAATCAACTGGCTGTAGAGTCCGACGTGGTCGAAATAGCCGTGCAGGATGAAAACGGTGCCCTTGGTGTGCCGTTGCTCGGGCAGCCGATAGAAGTGCACCGCCACCTGGTGCCCCCCGGCTTCCACCAGGCCCGGTGAATAGCGCACCTCCGGGTACTCCACCCAGAGATCCAGGCCATAGTAGCGACAGTAGGCCTGCATGTCCGGGCTCAGGTCCTGCCCCTCTTGCGGGGAAAACGGCCTGAGGTCACCCCGGACCGCGTCGCTCTCCCACTGGGGAATACCGATCTTGTCTTTTTTCCAGTACACGTATACCTACACGTCTGTTTATTGGATCGCGTTCCATCGGGAACACCGCGAGAATAACACAGTCATTTTCGCCATCCGCCCCCGGAGCGGAATTTACGGCTTCTTTACCTGGCAAAGCGGTGGAATGACACGATCGCCACGGATCAGCGCATCCTTGTGCCGTCGGGGCCATCGCTTGATGTGCCACTCCAGGCTCAGGGCCCTGGACCGGTCCCCCACCGGATGACTGAACACCAGCTCCAGGGGCCCCCTGCCCCGCAGGCTTCGGGCACATCGGGGACCACCTGACTGATGTTCGGACAGGCGCCGCTGCACATCCGTGGTCACGCCGGTATAGAGACTGCCACTGGCCGTCCGGAGGATGTACAGGTGCCAGTCAGCCATGGCCGTCGGTTTCCCCGGCGGACGGTCGGGCGCCCACCTGTTGCAGCCACAGCCCGGCCACGATCAGCACCAGCCCGACCCAGGTGGAAGCCAGTATCACCTCCCCGAGGATCAGGTAGATGAAGACCAGGGACAGGAAGGGCGAAATGAAGATCAGGTTGCTGACCCGCGAGGTATTGGTGGCCAGCTTCATGGCCCGTGACCAGAGCACGAAGGCCAGCCCCATCTCGAACACGCCCACATAGAGACTGCCGGCAAAGCCACCACTGGTCAGGGACGGCAGGCCGTCCTGCCACCAGGTCAGCAGGGCGATGAACGGCAGCGCGAACAGAAAGTTGAGCAACAATCCGGTCACCGGCTCCCTGCGGTCACGGGTGGCCAGTATCCAGTAGCTGGCCCAGACCAGGGTACTGGCGATGGCCAGCGTGACCCCGAGCGGATCCGAGAATGACAGATCGGCAAAGTTGCCACGGGTAGCGATCACCACCACCCCGCCATAACAGACCAGCCCCGCCAGGATATCCATGCCCCGCAGCCGATGCCCCAGGAAGGGCACCGACAGGTAGGCAAGGACCAGGGCCCAGGTGTAGTTGATGGGCTGGGCCTCCTGGGCCGGCAGGCGGTCGAATGCCCCGAACAGCAGCAGGTAGTACAGGCACGGGTTGATCAGGCCCAGCCCCAGGGATTGCAGGTACTGCCAGCGGGAAAGCTGCAGCACCCCACCCAGTCGACCCTGGAATGCCAGCAGCACGGCCATGACCACAACCGAGGTGAGGCTGGCCATCAGCATCATCTGCAGGGGGGTGTAGTGTTGCAGGGTCAGCTTGAACGCGGTGGCCACGGTGGACCAGAGCAGGACGGCACCCAGCCCGGACAACATGGCAAGGCGCTGGTTCTTCATTCGTTTCCTCCCGTACTGTCGAGCCACCGGTAGAGCGTGCGCCGGTTGATCCCCAGGATCTGGGCAGCACGGCGCTTGTTTCCGCCGACGGCCTTCATCACCTTGCCGACATAGTCCTGCTGAAGGGCATCCAGTGTCGGCCAGTGGGCGATACTGCCATCATCCGCTTCACTCTCCACGGGCGAGGTCATGCCCCCCGCCTGGCGTTTGCGGATGCGGGCCGGCAAATGTTCCGGCTGGACCACATCCCCCTCGCAGAAGGTCACCGCCCGCTCCATGGCACTGGACAGCTCACGGACGTTGCCGGGAAACGGATAGTCCCCCAGAGTCTGCAGGGTCGCCTCCCCCAGCCGCAGGAAACCCCTGCCGTGGCGATCCGCTGACTGCCGCAGGAAGTGCATGGCCAGCAGCTCCACGTCATCCCCCCTTTGCCGCAGGGGCGGCACCGACAGCGCCAGGGTTTCCAGGCGATAGTAGAGGTCTTCGCGGAATTCCCCCCGTGCCACGGCGTCCAGCAGGTCCACATGGGTTGCGGCAATCACCCGCACATCCACCGCTTCTTCCCGCTCGGCGCCCACCGGCTTGACCCGGCCTTCCTGCAGCACCCGCAACAGTTTGGCCTGGAGCGCCAGGGGCATCTCCCCCACCTCGTCCAACAACAGGGTGCCGCCACTGGCCTCGGCGAACAGCCCCTTGCGGGACTGGCGGGCGCCAGTGAAGGCGCCGGCCTCATGACCAAAGAACTCGCTTTCCATCAGCTCATGGGGAATACCGGCGCAGTTCACCGGAATGAATGGCTGGTCCCGGCGCCCGCTTTCCTGGTGTATGGCCCTGGCCACCAGTTCCTTGCCGGTGCCGCTTTCACCGTTGACGAGCACCGCCGCCTGGCTGCGGGCCACCTGGCGTATTTCCTGTCGCAGCCGGTCCATGGCCGCACTCTCTCCCACCAGCCCCAGGTTGGCGGGCTGGCCCGAGGTGGACCGATAGCGGGCCAGCTCGTGGCTCAGGGCGGCATGGGCCAGCAGCCGCTTCACTTTCAGGCGCAGGTGTTCGGTGGACAGGGGTTTGGTGAGGAAGTCGTCCGCTCCGGCCTGGAGGGCATCCACCGCCTGATCCACGGTGCCAAAGGCGGTGATGATGACAAAAGGCACCATGCGGCCTTCCGCCTGGAGTTTTCGCAACACATCCAGCCCATCCCCGTCCGGCAGTCGAAGGTCGGATATCACCAGATCCGGCGACCGCTCCAGGACCATGGCCATGCCCTCCGCCGAGGTGGAAGCGACCAGCACCCGATAGCCGTCCAGGGCCAGTTCCTCCTGTAACAGGGTTCTCAGGCTGGCGTCGTCCTCGATCAACAACAGTGTTTCCCGGGTTGTCATACCGTTTGCTCCTGTCCTTCAGCCGGTGGCGAAGCAACGGGCCAGAACAGGCCCATGCGACAGCCACCCAGGGGACTGTCCGTCACCGTCAGGCGGCCCCGATGCTCCTTGATCACACTCTTGACCATGGCCAGGCCAAGGCCCGTCCCCTCGCCGGCGGGTCGTGTACTGAAAAAGGGCTCGAAGATCCGCTCCCGCTGCGCTTCCGGGATGCCCGGCCCGTCGTCGTCCACCCGAACCTGCCAGTAGTCCCCGGACGGTTCGACGGTTACCGTCACCTGATCGTGGCCGGCCTCACAGGCATTGCGAATAACGTTGACACAGGCCAGCTCCAGTCGCGTCGGCTCAGCCTCGACAAAGACCGGCTCATCCGGCATGGACAGTGTTATCGATTTGCCGCTGGCCGAGGATTCCTCACCCACCTGGGCCACCAGTTCCCGCAGGAGGGGGGCCAGGTCCACCGGGCGGCGGGCATCCGGCACATGCCGGAAACAGTCCAGCAACTGCTCAATAATCCGTGTCATACGCTGCACCTGGTGACGGATATCGTCCAGTTGCCGGAGTTCCTCCGGCCCCAGCTCCCCCCGGGCCAGGATCGATGCCCTGCCCTGGATAACGTTCAGGGGTGCCCCCAGTTCGTGGGCCACCCCGCCCGCCACGCGGCCAATCATGGCCACCTTTTCCTGGTACTCAAGCTGTTCCCCCAGTTCCTGTTCCCGCTGGACCCGCTGGCGGATTTCCTCCTCCGCCTGGGCCATGCGGTCCCCCAGGTGACACAGGCCTTCATGTAACTGCCGTATCTCCCGGGGGCCGGAGGCGTCGGACCGGATCTGCCAGTGCCCCGGGGCCATTCCGCCCATGGCCTCCAGCAGCCGGTTGACGTATCGGCCCACCGCCCCGTAATGCCCCAGCACCACCACCAGGCTGACCACCACCAGGACCAGGCACCACAGGGCCACCGCCCAGGTCCGGGCCGATGCCACCTGGCGATGGAAATCGCTGCGCTTGCGGGTCACCTGCAGCAATCCGATGATACGGCCATCCCCGGACACCAGGGGGGTGAACTGGGAGAACACCGGCACGCCATCCACCCGGCGGAAGGTTCCGCCCCGTTCCCCGCTCTGGATCACCTCGTTGGCACTGCGACTGGTGCGCACGCTGGTGTCCGCCACCCCCAGGCTGGCGACCTGGGTTCCATCGGCATCGAAAATCGACGCGCCATAGACACGACCGATACGGAAAATCGACTTGAGGGCCTGATCCAGCACGATTTCGTTGCCATCCTCCACGGCCCGGGCTAATGGGCCACTGGCGGCACGGGCCACCAGTTCCAGGTCTTCCCGGAGCCGCTGATCGAGGTTGTCCTCAATCGCATTGACCGCCAGCACAATACCGGCACCCACCACCAGCATCAGCGGTACCACGATACTTAGGAACAGGGTCAACCTTACGGAATGGAAGACCTGGCCGGCACTACCGAGAAGTCGGCTCATGGTTGATATCCTGAACAGAGTGAGTCACAGGTGGATGAAAGGCCTATGGGTGTTGACCGACATAAATGTCACAGCAGGATGTCACATGTGGCATATTGCCTCAATCCAGATTACCATTTCGTCACCGAGAATACATCATAACTGATTGATTAAATTGAACTTTATGGAAATTTTAGCATTGGCACGACAATTGAATCACTGGCCAGTGAACCGTAAACAAGCACGAGGACTTCAACCATGAAACACCTTCTGACTTCCGCCGCCGTTGCCATCACACTGGTCGCCGGTGCACCGGCTGTGTTCGCGCAGTCCCAGGCCCAGGAGCCCACGCAGACCGACCAGGGCAGCTACAGCAATCCATCCGCCGCCGGTGAGGCAAAGACCGACTACAACGACGAGGAACTGCGCAAGTTTGTCGAGGCCCAGGACGGCATCAACGATATCCGCGACGAGTACATGGCCAAGATCGAGGAAGCCGGTTCCCAGGACGAAGCCCGTGAACTCCAGATGGAAGCCAACGACGAGATGGTGACTGTCATTGAGGACGCCGGACTGGACATCCCCACCTACAACGCCATTGCCACGGCTTACAACAGCGAGCCCAGCGTCCGGAACCGGGTCGATGCCCTGATGTAAACGTTGTCACGATAGCTCCTGCCTCAGCTTGCCCCGTCTCATGACGGGGCTTTTTTTTATCCGGTGGTCTCCCCGGGGCCGGGGCCGGTACCGCATTCGGGCCAACTCGTCTAGGATAGGGCTTTTGGGATAAGATCCGCCGCTATTTGTGCAAGGAGATATCACCACCCATGAAAGCCAGGCAAAACGGCGCCCTGGTACTGGCCATGGTCAGTTGCCTTTTTCTTTCCGCCTGCAGCGACAATGACGATACGGTAACCGGGCTGTTCCCGAACGAACCGGAGCCGGAGATCTGGCGGTTTGCCCTGGAGGAAATCGGTGGCAGCGTTCAGGATGCCTGGGCCCAGGAATTCCGCCGCCGCATCAGCGAGCTTTCCGAGGGCCAGGTGCAGGTGGAAATCTACCCCTACGGCTCCATCGGCACCTCACCTCAGCTCACCCGACTGGTGGAGGACGGCCGGGTACACTTGGCGTTCGCCTCCCCAGGGCATGTTGCCGATGACATTCCGGAAGCCGGCATTTTCCTGCTGCCGTTCCTGTTTCCCGAGTCCGACGAGGCCAATCGCCGGATACTGGCGGACAGCGAACTGCTGGCGCTGTTGCAATCGGGCTGGCAGGACGCCGGCCTGCAGTTGCTGGACCTGGTGCCCGAAGGCTGGATGATCTGGACCGCGGACAGACCCATCCATTCCCCGGAAGATTTCGCCGGCTTGCGTATGCGTACCATGACGGCCCCCCTGCAGGCGGAGGTATTCCGGGCCTGGGGCGCCGAACCGGTCCCCATGCCCTACTCGAAGGTATACGACGCCCTGCAACTGGGTCAGGTGGATGGTCAGAGCAACCCGGCCTTCGCTATTGCCGAGATGAACTTCCATGAAGTCCAGTCCGTCATGACGATGCCGCAGGCCACACGCTTCGTGGCCAGTGTGGTCAGCAACCGGGACTGGTACCGGAACCTCGACGACAACCAGCGTCAATGGCTGAACGCCGCCCGGGCGGGCATGCCGGAGTTTATCAACGAGGTACAGCGGAACTACAACCGTCGACGCCTGCAACAGATCCGGGAATCGGGGCGTATTACCATGGAACGCCTGACGGACGAACAGCGGGAGCGGTTCCGGGAGGCTAGCCTGCCGGCCCGGGACAACTTCCTCGAGCGGGCCGGGGAACGTGGGGAACGCATCCTGCAACGGGTGCAGTCCCTGTCCCTGGATACGGGAGCAGACTGACCCCAATCCCGGACCCCGTCTACCTGCTACCGTCAACCTTCCTCCCCAGCCAACCGGAGTACCGCCCCTTGCCTGAAAGCCGGAGCCTGAACGACACAGCCGAACACCTCTACAGCCTGATTGCCAATGAGGAAGATGCCCGGGTCTGCACCGATCTGCCGGATGAAGCCTGCCAGGAGGTGCCCCGCAATTTCTTCCTGATCCTGGCCAGTAACGTGCTCACCAAACTTGGCGACCTGCTGATCAGTCCCAAGACGGTACTGGCCTGGCTGCTGAATGCGGTAGGGGCGCCCGCCCTGGTGGCCTGGCTGGTGCCGATCCGGGAATCCGGCTCCATGCTGCCGCAGATGGTGATCGGTGCCTGGGTGCGGCGAAAGCCGGTGCGCAAGTGGTTCTGGACCCTGGGTGCACTGGGCCAGGCGGTCAGTGTGACCGGCATGGCCGCCAGCGTGTGGTTCCTGGATGGCTATGCCGCCGGTGGCGGGGTGGTGGCCGCGCTGGTGGTCTTTTCCCTGGCCAGGGGGTTCTGCTCCGTGTCCATGAAGGACGTACAGGGCAAGTGCATCCCCAAGGGCCGCCGTGGCCGCCTGTCAGGCCTGGCCACGACCCTGGGCGGCAGCGCCACGGCCATCCTGACCGTGCTGCTCTTCTGGGACCGGGGCGAGCCCTCGATGTTGTTCTACACCCTGCTGCTGTTACTGGCCGCCGGTTTCTGGGTGGTGGCCGGAATGCTGTTCGCCAGTGTTGACGAGTATGAAGGGGAAACCAGCGGCGGCGGCAATGCGCTCAGGGACGCCTTCAACAACCTGGGACTGCTGCGAACGGATCCACCGTTCCGTCATTTCGTGATCACCCGCGCTCTGCTGCTGTGCTCTGCCCTGGCCTCTCCCTACTTCGTGCTGCTGGCCCAGAAACAGGAAGACTCCGCCTGGCTTCTGGGTGTGTTCCTGCTGGCCAGCAGCCTGGCGAGCTCCATCAGCGCCAGCGTCTGGGGCTGGATGGCGGACGCCAGCAGTCGGCGGGTGATGATCCGCGGCGCCATCATCGCCAGCGGCACCTGCCTGATGGTGGGGGCCGCCGGTCTGTTCCTCGGGGAGCAGGTTGGTGGCCGCTGGTTCTACCCACTGGCGTTCTTCATCCTCAGCATCGCCCACGCCGGGGTTCGCCTGGGGCGCAAGACCTACCTGGTGGATATGGCCGGCGGCAACAAGCGCACAGACTACACCTCGGTCAGCAACTCGGTGATCGGACTGCTCCTGCTGGTCACCGGGGGGCTGACCGCCCTGGTGGCCCTGATATCCGATACCGCCGTTATCCTGTTCCTCGGTTTCATGGGCCTGGCGGGCACCGTCAGCGCCCTGCGGCTGAAAGAGGTCTGACCACCACCGCGCCTTGCTTTCCAGATTCTCAGGGCGTCAGTAAGTCAGCGAATTAACCAAACCGTGCACTAGGGCGCGCGGCCATCGTTAAGGGCCAGGGCGCCCCGTACCACCCGGTAGATGTACCAGATGGCCAGCCCCAGCAGGATGAACCAGCCGATCAGCAGGAAGGTGGTCACCGTGCCAATGACGCCCCAGAGCAAGCCAATCCAGAAGGTGCGGATCTGCCAGCGGAAATGGGGCTCAAGCGGGCTGTTGCGGGCCTCGTCCTGCTTGAGGTAATTGATGATCACACCGGCGACGGCCATCAGGCCGCTGGTGGGAATGGCCAGGGCCTGCAACAGATAGACCGCCACCACCACCTTCCATAGCGGGTCTTCCGTGTACCGGTGGCTGGTGCGGCCTGTGGGAATCAGTTCCGGATCAGTCAAGGGGCGATTCCTGTGTCTGGTGTTGCGTTCGGTCAGCCCGGTAACCGGACGAATCGGGTATCGGCACCCAGTATAGGACGTACAGCAGGCCTTCGACCATCCGGCGGGCCGCTGCCGGCTAACCCGTGCCGACGGCCGGTCGGTAGCCCAGCCGCAGCCCGCCCCAGTGGCGACCGTTCACAAGGATGGGCACCGACAGGTCGTGCATGATCTCGCCGGTATCCCGACGGTAGGTCTGAAGCAACATGGTATTGGTATGACTGCCGCAGCGGGCACCGGTACGGTCGTTGAACAGCCGCTTGCTGCGACTGCGCACCAGATCCTGCTCGGGGTTACCGGTGGGCTCATGGGAAAAGGCCCGGTTATGGGTCGGCACATAACCATCCGGCGCCGTGGCAATGGCGAATACCAGGGCGTCGTGGGACTGGACCACCGGTTCCTGGATATCCGGCAGCACCCGGTCGGTGAATTCATCAAAGCCGCTGTGGTACTTGGTGGGCGAGGTGTCCGGTATCGGCGTCCGCTGCTGGTCGAATAATTGTGACTCGGTAAGCTCCCCGCGTGACAGGGCCTGTTCGAAGCGTTTGCCAATGGTATCGGCGGCCCGGGCGGCCTGTTCATAGAAGAACCGGTGGTAACTCTCGCGGCTACTGGCGGCGAACGCCGCATTGGCCTGCTCCGCGATATCCATCAGGCGTGCCGCCTGGGTCGCCAGCTCCCCGACGCCCCGGTCACTGTCCGCCATCTGGTCACGAAGGGTTTCCACCCCCTGAAGGACCTGCGCCAGGTTGCGTTCGTTTTCCAGGTCGCTGTCGGCGATGGCGGACACCTCGCCAGCCAACTGGTCAGCTTCGTTGCCAATATGTTCCAGGTTGCCGGACACGGATTCCACGGACTCCAGCCCCCGTTCCACGGAACGGGACAGGCTCTCCACTCCCTCCAGGATGCTGGCGGTGGCCTGGCGTATCCCTGCCAGTACCCCCGCCACTTCGGAGGTAGCGTCGGTAGTCCGGGAGGCCAGGCTGCGAACTTCGTCCGCCACCACCGCAAACCCGCGCCCCTGTTCGCCAGCCCGGGCCGCCTCGATCGCCGCGTTCAACGCCAACAGGTTGGTCTGTTCGGCAATGCCCTCGATTACCGAGGTCACACCCTGGATCCGGTCCGACTTGTCATTCAGGTCGCGGATCAGCGACAGGTTCTGTTCCGACTGCTGGTGCACCTCCCGGATATCGCCGATGGCCGCGCCCAGGGCCTGACGCCCCTCACCACTCAGGTGGCTGGCGCCCCGCGCCCGCTCGGACGCCTCACCGGCCTGCCGGGCGCTGTGCTGGACGGTTTCCGTCACCTGCCTGGCATAATCCGCCATCTGCCCGATTTCACTCACCTGCTGATCCAGGCGCTGCTTAAGCTGGTCCGCGGCCCAGGACACTTCAGCCGCGGAGACCGCATTCTGGTCCGCAGACGAAGACAGGGTTTCCACCAATGCCCGTCCGGCGGCGGCCTGTTCCAGCAGGGGTTCCAGTCGGGAATACCAGGGGTGACGCTGGTTCAGCTCGCCACGGGCAAGCCTGTCTGCGGTGGAGACCAGAGGCGCCATTGACAGCCGCCACCAGAGCACCGCGACCACCATGGCCGCCACCGTGGTGGACACTGCCACCAGCAGGGGGTGCGACCCACTGGCCATGTCGGCCAGGCCGGCAACACAACCAACAATCAGGACTGCAATCAGCCCGGCCAATACGGCAAACCGGCTTGATGTCCCCATTGAGACCTCTCGTTATGCTTGTTTTGTTCATATTGTAGTCAAACCAAGCATACGTGATCCGTCTGCCGGAGAAACTCCGACTTTAGTGAGATGAGGGCAAGGAGTGGGAAGTCGGATGACAGACCATAAAAAAGGCAGGCGCTGACGCCTGCCTTTGTACTCAGAAAACCAGGACCGGGTTACTGGGTCATGTCGTCCGCGGTCTCTTCCATTTCCTCACCGGCCTCTTCCATCTCATCGCCCATCTCTTCGGTCGCTTCGGAGGTGGATTCCGCGGCCTGCTCCATTGGATCTTCCTGGGTGCCGGTTGCATCCTCAAAGGTTTCCTCGGTGGCGTCGGCTGCATCTTCCGCCATTTCCTCAACATTCTCTGCAGCCTGCTCCATATCTGCGCCTTCTTCAGTGTCGTCGCTGCAGGCAGCGAGGCCCAGAACCAACATCAGTGTGAAGAAACTCAGCGTCAGTTTTTTCATCGGTCATCCCTTTTGGTTAGTGAGAACACGGCCAACCTCGTGTGAACCGAGACCAGGTTCACGCCGCCGTGTAGTCACCCCCGATACTAGGGCACGTCATGTAATGTTTGCATTGCCATGAGGTTACCGCATTTCAATAACCGTTCAGATTGTAACCGTCGATAATCAGGATGTGATCCACCGCCAGCAGTACACCCTTGTCCAGGGCGACAAAATCGCCCCCGGGGCGCGTAAACAGGTCCCGTATACGTGAATGTACGACCTGCACCTGGCCAGAGGCGTCACGGTAGACCAGTTCAACAATCTGCTGCCGAAGAATGTAATGGGTCAGTTTCGACCTGAGGGACGTTTCCAGTAAGGGCCTTGCGTTAGCCATATCCTTGCCTGTGATAAGCGGAACCCTGATGGGGCACTGGATGGTCCGCTGATTGATTAGTATCGGGCACCAGCAAAAGTCTGGATCACATTGCCGGCATTTTCCAGAAACCGTTGTTTGGCCCGGGCCTGTCAGGCCATTTCCCTGACCTGCCTGTTCCCTGCCCGGCGTTTTGTTTAGAATAGCCCCGTTTCAACAGGTTACCAAACCTTCCACTTTACCCGAGACAGGATGCCCCATGGACTGGCTTCAGGTTGTGATCCTTGCCCTGGTACAGGGAATTACCGAGTTCCTGCCGGTATCGTCCTCCGCCCACTTGATCCTGGTACCGGTGCTCACCAACTGGCAGGACCAGGGGCTGGCTTTTGATGTGGCGCTACACCTGGGCAGCCTGCTGGCGGTGGTGCTGTATTTCCGTCGGGACCTGACAGCCATGACCATCAGTTGGGGCCGCTCCCTGCGAACCCGCCGCCCCGATGCCGACGCCAGGCTGGCCTGGGCGGTACTGCTGGGAACCATCCCGGTGGGGCTGGCCGGACTGGCCTTCAAGGACACCATAGAGACCGTGCTCCGGTCGCCGCTATACCTGGCTGCCGGCCTGATCGTGTTCGGTGTGGTGCTGGCCTGGGCGGACTTGCGTCACCGGGGCAGCCGCACCGAACACCAGATGACCTGGAAAGATGTACTGGTGATCGGCTGCGCCCAGGCAGTGGCCCTGTTTCCGGGCACCTCCCGCTCAGGTATCACCATCACGGCCGCCCTGTTCATGGGCATGAACCGGGAGGCGGCGTCCCGCTTTTCGTTCCTGCTGTCCATCCCGGTCATCGTGCTGGCCTGCGGCCTGCTGATCAAGGACCTGATCGAGACCCCGGAACCCATCCAATGGGGGTTCATGGCGGTGGGCGTCCTGCTGTCCGGGGTTTCCGCCTACCTGTGCATCCACTATTTCCTGGCCTTTATCAAACACATCGGGATGATGCCTTTCGTGGCCTACCGCATCGTGCTGGGGATTATCCTGATCGGTATCTTTGCCTGATCCCTCGGAATCAGAACCAGCCGGCCCGCATATCCAGGCCAGTAGTGTCCTGGTTCTGTAGCAGGACCAGGTCCTGGGCGACTTCCGGCAGGGTCCAGTGGAAGAAGTACCGGGCCGCCTGCAACTTGCCCCGGTAGAACCCCTCATCGCCGGCTTCCGCACTGGCCAGCCCCCTGGCCGCCGCGTTGGCCTGGCGCAACCACATCCAGCCGGCGAGTATTTCGCCGAACAGATGGAGGTAACGGGCGGCATTGGCCAGTACCCGGTCCCGGGAGCCGGCCTGCAACCCCTGCCCCAGGCCCTGGGTCACTTTCACCGCCCGTTGCAGGGTTTCACTCAGGGACAGGGCCCATTGCTGGGTATCCTGGGTGGTGGCTGCCTCCAGATCCTTCTGTAATGCCTGCAGGAAAAGCTGCAGTCCGTGACTCTGGTGTTGCCATACGCGCTGCCCCAGGAAATCCCTGGCGTAATCACTGACCTCAGCGGGATCCGGCGCCGGGGCGGCGCTGTTCCCCAGACTCACCGACGTTTGCCACGCGGCATAATGGGGCCACCAGGCAATCAGTGGCTGGAGGAAGGCCAGCAGGCGCTCGCATGCCTCATGGCGCTCCGGATCCGGATGGCTCTGGGTATCCTCCACCAGCGATGCGCCATACAGGCACATGGACAGGGCCGCCTCACAGCGGCTCTTCGCGGCCAGCAGACGCCCCCTCAGGTCTGCCGCGTCGGCGCTATCCAGGGCATCGGCGGACAGTGGCTCCAGGGCTTCACGGTAACCCTGCCAGGCCGCCAGGGAGGCGGCCATGGGGCTGGCCACCAGTTCCTCGGAGCGGGTGCGGAACAGTCGTGATGGCTGACCGGCGGCCTCGTAGAGACCATTGCCAAGCGTCAGGATCACTTCCGGCACGACTCCCACGGCCCCTTCCGCGAGGGCTTGTGCATGGTCATCGCCGGCGCCGCTGCGCCCTGCGGACAGCCGGCTGAAGGTTTCCACCACGGTTCTGAGGGACATATCCGAGTGCCCCTGGTAGCGGTCGCGGGAGACCAGCGTGCCGGTATCGAGGATATCGAAAAGCTGAAACAGGAATTCCCGGGACTCCACCTGACTGGCAACCATGATCTTTCACTCTCATATAACAGGACACTGGGAAGCAACCGTACGCGCCAGACACGCCTGCCGGGGCACACAGCGCAGAGGCAACAGCCTCGCACAGGGCGGGGAACAGTTCCATAGCGCAACGCAAATCCCTGATATCCGGACTATCCTGAAGACGGGATCCACCCATCACTCGCCGACCAGACCATTCCCAACGAAAGGACCGTTGCCGTATGGGGCACCCTCGTAAACAGTTCTCCCTGGGTTTCCTGACCGCCGCCGTTATTTCCCTGTCTCTGGTGTTACTGGCCAGCATCCTCATTGCAACAGGGTACCGGAGCATGTCCGGGGCCCTGGTCACTGCGGCAACGGACTACACACATCAGCTCAGCACCACTCTGAACGCCCGCGTGAAAGCCATACTGGGCAAGCCGGAGACCGACCTGCAGTGGCTGCGATACCACCCGGTCACCGGGGCGGATTCACTCGATGAGCGCCTGCGTCACCTCCCCGTGTTACTGGACTGGCTCCAGGACAGCGAACTGGTCAGTGCGGTTTACCTGGGCTATGCCGACGGGGATTTCCTGCTGCTCCGGGACCTGGCCGGGGCACCGGAGCAGGATCCACTGGCCGGTCCGCCGGGAAGCCGCTATCTGCTGCAATCCGTGGAACGCGGGAAAGATGGCGACTCAGTCACCGGCCGATGGCGGTTCTACGACGATAACCTGGCGCTTCTGTCCGAACGCGCGATGCCGGACTATCGCTTTGATCCCCGTAACCGCCCCTGGTTCTCGCGGGCCCGTGACACCACGGACACCGTGGTTACCGCCCCCTACGTGTTCTTCACCACCCGTGAGATCGGCGTCACCATGGCACGCCGCAGTCCGGGCACCGGCACCATCCTGGGGCTGGATGCCACACTGACCGACCTGGGGGGACAACTGCATGGCCTGCGCCTGACGCCGGGCACGGAACTGGCCATCGTGAATAAACAGCAGCAACTACTGGCCCACCCGGACCGGGACAGAATGCGCCTGACCGGGGATGGAGCCACCCTGCAACTGCGCACACTGATGCCGGGGAGGCCCGGTAACCGGCCCGCTGAGGATGCCCTGGCCACTGCCGCCGGGTTGCCCCAGGGGGGAGAGGTGAAATCACTGGAGTACGACGGCGACCGATGGTTCGGGGTGAACCTTCCGTTAACGGGACTACCCACGGAAGCGCTCAACCTGGTGGTCGCCATACCAGAGGACGAACTGCTGGCGGACGCCCGCACCACCCTGGTTAACCAGACACTGGTTTCCATCGGCATACTGGCCCTGTTCGTGGTTGTCGGGTGGCTGCTGGGGCACCGCATTGCCACCCCTTTCCACCGGCTTACGGACCATATCCGGTCCCTTGCCCGTTTCGACTTCCAACGCCAGCCGCCCTCTGACAGCCGGGTGCGGGAGGCCGCCCAGTTGGGGCGCACCCTCTCCGGCATGAGCAACGCCATTCGCGGCTTCGAGACCCTGTCCCTGACCCTGAACCGGGAGCGTCAACTCGACCGGATGCTGTCCGGCGTGCTGGACCAGTTGCTCCGGATTCTGGGCGAGCGCTCGGGGGGCATCTACCTGTTCGAGCCCGACGACAACCAGCTGACACTGGCTCGTTCGGCCAATTCTCCGGGCCTGCCGGCCTTCTTCGCCAACATCCGGAATCGCCAGAGCGATGCGGAAATCATTGCCACCCTGCGTACCACCCTGCCCGGCAATACCGTGGTCTCCGTTCTCCGGGACCGGAACCAGCACCTCACCGGTGTGCTGGTGATCGAGCTGGAGGACGGTGCCGACCGCCCCGCCGATGAGCTGGTGGATTTCATCACGCGGATATCCGGTGCCGCCGCCGTTGCCATCGAGACCCGGCAACTGATCGAAAGCCAGCAGGCCCTGCTCGACGGCATTATCCGGCTGGTGGCGGATGCCATTGACGCCAAGTCTCCCTACACCAGCGGTCACTGCGAACGGGTCCCGATACTGGCCCGGATGATCCTGGATAAGGCCATGGCCAGTCGCGAGGGGCCGTTCAGGCGCTTTACCCTGAGTGAACCGGAATTACAGGAGTTCCACATCGCCGCCTGGCTCCATGACTGCGGCAAGATCACCACACCGGAGTATGTGGTGGACAAGGCCACCAAGCTGGAAACCCTCTACAACCGCATCCACGAGATCCGTACACGCTTCGAGGTGCTGCACCGGGACGCCGAGCTGGATTACCTGGAGGCCTTGCTACGGGGCGACGACAAGACACAGGCCCGCCAACAACGGGACCGGCGCCAACAGCAGTTGCAGCAGGATTTCGCGCTGGTCGCGCGCTGTAACCAGGGCGGTGAGTTCCTGGCCCCGGAAACACTGGCGGAACTGGACAGGATCAGCCGGGAAACCTGGCAAAGGCACTTCAGTGACCGCCTGGGGCTGTCCCACGACGAGGCGTTGCGCCTCCGGGCGGTACCGGAGCCCTCCCTGCCGGTGACCGAGCCACTGCTGTCGGACCGCCCGGAACACCGGATTCCCTGGGGAGAGCGCAAACCACCGGTGCAGCGGGATGATCCGGACAACCGCTGGGGCTTCGACATGACCCTGCCGACCCATTCCTTCAACCTGGGGGAGCTCCACAACCTGTCGGTGGCCAGGGGCACACTGACCGATGAGGAGCGGTTCCATATCAACAACCATATCGTGCAGACCATCCGGCTATTGTCGAGCCTGCCCCTGCCGGCAGGGCTCAAGCAGGTGCCCCGGCTCGCCGGCACCCACCATGAGCGGATGGATGGGGAAGGGTATCCGTTCCGGCTGCACGGCGAGGACATGAGCGTTCCGGAAAAAATCATGGCCATTGCCGACGTGTTCGAGGCCCTGACCGCTGCCGACCGCCCCTACAAGGATGGCAAGCCACTGAGCATGACCCTGGCCATCATGGCGGATATGGTGGCCGGTGGTCACCTGGATGGCGATACCTTTGGCTTCTTCGTACGCTCCGGTGTCTGGCAGGACTACGCCAGACACCACCTGGACAGTAGCCAGGTGGATCCAATCGACGAGGATGCCCTGCTGGCCCGGGCTGGGCTGTATGCCTGACTCCCGGAAAACGTCAGGTTACACGGGGATAGACATCCTGAGTGCCCCCTTTGGACAACACCCACTGCCAGAGCTGGAGGTCCCGGGCACGGAAGGCTCCCGCGCAGGACAACAGATAGAACCGCCACATACGGAAGAAGCGTTCCCCGAGCTCCTCGGCGAACCGGGGCCAGGCCTCCTCAAAGTTACGGTACCAGGCCATCAGAGTCCTGTCGTAATCCGGACCGAAGTTGTGCAAATCCTCCACTACGAACAGGTCGTCCACCGCATCACCAATCTGGCCCACGGAGGGTAGTTCACCGTTGGGGAAGATGTACTTGTCAATCCAGGGGTCACTGCCATGGGAGCGATGGTTCGAGCCGATGGTATGCAACAGGAACAGCCCCCCATCCCTCAGGCAGCGCTGAGCCACTTCCATATAGGTGCGGTAGTTTTTGTCACCCACATGCTCGAACATGCCTATGCTGACAATACGGTCGAAGGTTTCGTCCACCTCCCGGTAATCCTGCAGCCGGAATTCCAGCGGCAGGTCCGGGTATTTGCGACGGGCATACTCCGCCTGCTGCCGGGAAATAGTAATCCCCACGCATTCCACCCCGTAATGCTCGGCGGCGTAGGCCATGAAACTGCCCCAGCCACAACCAATATCCAGCACCCGCATGCCGGGCCCCAGCTGCAGCTTGCGACAGATCAGGTCGAGCTTGGCTTCCTGGGCCTCGTCCAGGTTGCTGGCATTCTTCCAGTAACCGCAGGTATAGGTCATGCGGGCATCCAGCATGGCGCCATAGAATTCATTGCCCAGATCATAGTGTCTTTCGCCTACCTCCCGAGCCCGGGACACGGTCTGCCGGTTGAGCAGGCGGGCTTTCAGGTAGTGCAACAGCACCCGGGTCGGGCGCACCTGCCGGGCCAGCCGGGCGCGCAGTACCCGGTGAATGAATTCATCCAGTGACTGAACTTCCCAGTCGCCATCCATATAGCTCTCGCCCAGCCCCAGACTGCCGCCGGTAAAGATCCGCTCCGCTACCCCGGGCGTATTGAGCTGCATATCCCAGGGGCGGTCGCCACCCAGGGTAATGTCGGCTTTCTCCAGCAGTTCACGAAGATAATCCTGGAGGGACGATCGCCCCGAGAGTGATGCCTTTCCAGACTGTTTTGACAGCTCCATGTAAACTCCCCCTACCAAGACGCTTGGGCAGAAAACCGTAAGATCTCTCCATTTAAAAATAGACCCGGTTTGCCCATTTTTTAAATTGGCGTGCTCAATAGGCTGGAAAGCCGGTTCCTATGACGCCGGCAATGACAGGGTAAGAGCCAGGCGTCCGACCTCCCTGTCCGCCGGAAACCCCTTGTTGTCTATCGGTTCCAGATCAGGACACCCTGCCGGTCATCGCCGATACCGATAACGATGCTGCGATCCTGGTGGTAGTGCCGGCGGTCCCGGTGGTCGTGCCTGCTTCTGTCTCTATGGCCGCCATGATAGCGGTGATCTCGTCTGTCGTGACCACGCCAGTGGTGCCCGTGGCGACCCGGGTGATGGTCGCGGTAACGACCATGGCCGCGATGGTGGTGGTGCTTGTGGCGGTCCCTGACCCTCATCCTCAGATGTCCTTCGTGTCTGTCATGCTCCCTGTTCCAGCCCGATCCCCGATCACGGTCCCAATCGCGATCCCGGTCCGCCATGGCAGACGGGGCGGAAGCCAGCATGGCCATACCCAGTAGGGCAATCAGCAGTTTTTTCATAGGGTTCTCCCTTGCGAAACCTTGCGCGGATACACCGCACACGCCGTTGAGGCTGTGGTTCCACCCTACCGCGTGATATGTAAAGCCATGTTTGGAACCGGGTAAAGATCCTGTAAAGCCCAGGACCGAAACGACAGGCCCGCATCATGTTGTGAGCCACACCATGGCATAACCCTCCATTTTTCAACATAAAACGCAAACCAGGTCTCATTACGAAAGGTTTCATGTAACACATGTCATATTTTTCGAGACATTTACTGGTTTTGTCTTAATTAACCATTAGCCTTGCTATACAGGTTCCGGTTAAAAACCGGCAATCCAATATGGGAGGAACGGGAGTTTCTCCAATAAAAACAGGGCCCGGTGGCCGGCACAGCCACCTCCAGTGGGCCCGAGAAGTGATGAGAGGGAGGTGCCTGTGTCTGAAGACAAACCGACCAATGTCCCCATCAGCTCGGGGAGGCGTCAGTTGCTGATCGGCTCTGGCCTGCTCGGCGCAGCAGCGGCGGTCAATCCCGGAGTGGCCTTTGCCCACTGGGGCAGGGGCGGCTGGGGATGGTGGAACCCGGATGAGAACGTCGAGCCTGTCGACTGGACCGTCGACCAGTTGCGCACGGCACTCACTGCACTCAGGGATGACACATTCTTTGCCATGATCGCTTTCGGTGTTCCCGGCAACGATCCCTATTCCGAATACCAGGGTGTCAGCACACCCTACCCCGGCGGCATCACCACCCGGGCCGACCTGTACCTGTCCGGCGGTACCGATCTGCTGGTCCCCATGCCCCCGGAATTCATGGACCAGATGCTGGCTTCCATTGCCACCTATCTGAAACTGTCCCCCATGGACATTCCCGAAATGGCCGCTGAAGACGTGGGCGAGAACGGCGAATACATCCTGGAGAACCTGGACAGCACCTTCACCGAGTTGCTGGAAGGTGAAGTCTCCAATTCGGTACTGGTGGCACTACTACTCAACCTGGCCGCCACCCGCGTCTCCGGCTCCATTGACGGCCCCTTCCCGTCACCCTTTGCCAACCTGACCTGGGAGCAGAAAGCCAAGGTATTCGAGGAACTGGAGAACGAACACTCCTGGCTCAAGCGGGCCATTACCTGGGCCATCCCCAACCGGGATTACCGGGAAGCCGCCCCGGGCGTACTCAACCTGATGATTGCGTTCATGATGCGCATCTCCGGTTTTGGCAGCTACTGCGAGTTCGCCGTGTTCAACCCCGCCACCCGTGAAGTGGCCCAGCGCCCGCTGGGTTGGGTTCTGAGCCAGTATGCGCCCGATGCGCCGCCCAGCGGTATCGGTAGTGACGACTTTATCGGTTATTTCCAGGGTCGGAGGAGTGTTTGATGCGTGATGTCATTGTTGTTGGCGCTGGCGGCGGTGGTCCTGTCGTAGCCAAAGAGCTGGCCGAACGTGGCCTGGATGTACTGGTTCTCGAGGCAGGCGCACGCCATGCCAACCCGGAGCAGGAATGGTCCGCCCTTGAGAACCACATGAACAGTTCCCTGACCGGCAAGCTGCGCTTTGGTCCGTCGGACCCGGCCAAGCCGGCCTGGTTCCGTGAAAACGCAACACCCGGTACTTTTTCACAGGTAGCCGGGGTCGGCGGTACCACACTCCACTACTACGGCAACAGCCCCCGGGCCATGCCTGGTGTCTTTGCCGGATACCGGGGGCGTGACAGTCGCCTGTACGACCACCGGCACCGCTTCCCGTTCAGCTACGACGAGATGCGTCGCTACTATGAATGGACCGAGGCGACCCTGCCGGTTCAGACAGCAGCCATGGGCACCAAGGAAAAGGCGTTCTTCGACGCTGCCGCAGCCTCGGGCCTGCAGCCCATTACCGGCAAGGACATTACCCACGCCGGTTTCCGCCCCCAGGAGAATGCCATCCTGCAACCCGGCGGTACCGCGGGCAAGACCAGCGATGCGTCACAGCTGAACTATCCCAACGCCACCGGCTGTACCCTGTGCGGTCACTGTTTCCAGGGTTGCATGCTGCCCAAGGGCGCACCCCGAAACCTGAAGGCCCGTCGCTCCACGGACAACAGCTACACGCCCATGGCGCTGACGGCTGACCTGTGGAAGCCCGGCGGCAAGGCCATCACCCTGATCAGTGATGCCTACGTAACCCGCATCCTGTCTGATCGTCGCTGGGGTCGTCGCATGCAGAAGGCCACCGGGGTCGAGTGGCGTGACGTCAACACCGGCGAGGTTCATAGCGAAGACGCCAAGGTCGTGGTCATGGCCGGCGGCTGTATCGAGAACCCGCGCCTGTGGATGAACAGCGATCTTCCCGATCCCAACGGCTGGGTTGGCCGTGGTCTGACCGATCACGCCCTGGACTGGGTGACCGGCATCTTCGATCACGATGTGGGTGGGGCCAGGGGTACCTCCTGTTCCTCCCGTGCCGACTTCCCGGGTTACGGCGCGATCCAGAATACGGCGAATACGCCTGGCGTCGCTGCCAACAACCTGGCGGCCAGCGACAGTGGCATCCGTGGTGCCTATACCAACGGCGCCGGTGGCCAGGGCGCCTGGGACGGCCAGCCGGGGCGCGTCTTCGGCACCGAACTCAAGGAGATGATGTCCGACATCAATCGCCAGATGAGCATCCTGGTGCTGACCGATGACGACGTAGAGCACCAGAACAAGGTAGACGTGTCCCGCGTGTTCGAGGACGACCATGGTCCGGTGGCCCGGGTCAGCATCGACAAGCGACGCCGCTCACGCCGTACCAAACGCAACCGTGACTTCCTGGCCAACAAGTGCGCGGAAATCCTTCGTGCCGCTGGCGCGAAGAAGATCGTACGTACCGACTGGACGCCGGTGCTGCTGCACCTGCAATCCTCCATGCGCATGGGCGATAACCACCGCAACTCCGTGCTGGACGAGAACTGTGAAGCACGGGCCGTGGAAGGGTTGTTCATTGCCGACAACTCGGCGCTGCCGAACTCCCTGGGCGGGCCCAACCCGACCCTGAGCACCCAGGCGCTGGCCACCCGTACTGCCGAGAAGATCTTCCAGCAGTACTTTGGCGGCGATACCTGGGTCGGCAACGAAAGCCCGATCTGCTCCATTGATGACGTGGTCACACAGGCCGTTATCAACCGGGGTATCTAAAAGCCACTTTGCCGGTTGGCATCACAGGCTGACCGGCCCATAACACCAGCGCCGCCAGGGAACGGCGGCACCAGCCGGAAGGACTCCGGGAACGTTTGGGGGTAACACTCTGCTTGCAGAGTGTCGTTTGGCCCGGCAGTTTCTGCCGGGCCTTTTTTATGCCTGACCGGCCGCGCCCCTATGCAGAGAGGGATCGGAGACACTGGGACAGGGTCTCGGTGATCCTGGCGTTGATGCGCAGATCCAGCATTCCGTCGGCCCGGGTGCGCCCCAGGTTGAGGGCGGCCATGGGCTTGCCCCACTCCCTGGCGTAGCGACAGAAACGCAGCCCCGAATACACCATCAGTGACGACCCCACCACCAGCAGGCCGTCCGCCTCCCGCAGATAATCCAGGCCCTGGCTGACCCGTTCCTTCGGCACGAAATCACCGAAGAACACCACGTCGGGCTTGAGTATCCCACCACAGTGCGGGCAGTCGGCCACCCGGAACCCGCTGAAATCCACTTCCAGGTCGGCGTCGCCATCGGGGGCGGCACCCGCACTCAGATCCAGGAAACCCGGATTCAGTTCGGCACAGCGGATATGCACCTGATCCCGCTCACACCGGTACCCGCATGCCATGCAGACCACCTGGTCGGCCCGACCGTGCAGATCGATCACCGTGCGGCTACCGGCCTTCTGGTGCAACCGGTCCACGTTCTGTGTCACCAGCAGGTCGGTATATCCCCGGGCTTCCAGGGCCGCCAGATGGTGATGCGCCTGGTTGGGCGTGGCATTACGGATAACCGGCCAGCCCAGCAGGCTCCGCCCCCAGTACCGCTGGCGCAGTGATACATCCGACATAAAGGCCTGGTGCTGTACCGGCTGGCGACGCTTCCAGGCCCCGGCGGCATCCCGGTAGTCGGGAATACCGGAGTCAGTGCTCACGCCCGCCCCGGTCAACACCAACAGGCGGGGATGCCGATGGATAAACTCCGCCAGCCTGGATGCCGCCTCCGGGGGCGCCATTTCCTCGGGTTCCGGTCCGGAGCGGGGCATGGGCACTGAACGTGTGGTGGGGCGCATGGATGCCATCAATTGCCTCCGGTAGTTGCCTGACCCTCCAGCCACGGCTGCCGGGTCATCAGTCGTTCCGTCAGGAAATCCTGGGCCACCCGGACCCGGGCCATCCGGCGCTGATCCTGATGGGCCAGCAGCCAGAGATCAATGCTTTCCCCCTCAAGCGGTCCGGACAGCCGTTCCAGGTCGTCGGCGCGGTCCCCCAGATAACAGGGTAATACACCCAGACCACTGCCCGAACGAATCAGGCTGAACATGCCGTACAGACTATTGCACCTCAGTGTGGCCCCGGCGCGACGCAGGTTCTTCCGGTACCACTTGCCCGTGGCCAGGTGCACAAAACTCTCATCCGGTACTACCCATACGTGGTCACCGGGCAGCTCGGATTCATTAAACGGATGTTGGCCGAGGTAGGTACGGCTGCCGTAGATGGCCGACTCGATACAGCCAATCCGGGACCCCACCATTGTCTGCTGGGGCTGGTTGGTGGGTCGCAGTACCAGATCCGCGTCCCGCTGGGTCAGCCCGGCCACGTCGGTGCTGGAAATAGCTTCCACCTCAATGCCCGGATGGGCTGCCACCAGCTCCGCCAGCAGGGGTGCCAGCAACCCGTTGAGCAGACTGTCGGTGGTGGCCAGGCGGACCCGGCCCTCTGGCTGGGCTTCCTGCCCCACCAGACGACGCTCCAGGTTTTCCATGTCCACCGACAGCCGGTCCGCCTCCTGGAAGGCCAGCTCGCCGGCGGGCGTCAGGGCCAGGCCGTCGCGGTTCCGGTCGAAGAGCTGGACGCCCAGTTCCTCTTCCATCTGGTCCAGCCGCCGGAGCACCGTGGTCTGGTGGACACCCAGAAGCTCCCCGGCCCTGGCGAGGGTGCCCCCATTGGCGAGGGCGTGTACGTATCTCAGGTAATCCCAATCCATTCAACTTTCCAATCGATTAATAACTGCAAATCTGCAACGGAACTATGGAGTTTAACGTATTTAAACTGCAAAAAAGACCGGTCAGAATATAACCATCCTGACGGGCAGGACGTTTGAAGGCTTGCTTCCTCGCAGCCTGACCTCCCGTCGGGAGGGACCTGATCATGCAATTAACCCAACCTGAGGAGGTAAGACGTATGCAAGATCGTGTAATGGTAACCCCCGTCCCCTCCACCGTGCTGCACAACGCCGTTGAGCTTCGCCGGGCCTATACCCGCGCAGCCGCACGGAAAGCTGTGAAGACGGTGGCTCGCTGGATTCACACCGCCCAACACCGGATCGCGGTCTACTTCCGGCCCAACCGTCCGGCGGCCGGATAAGCGACGCAACAGCGACCAACAGCAAGATACCGGGTAGATCCGGGGCATAGCCAGGAACCGGCGGGCGCAAAAAGACTTGCCACGGACAGATACGGCAGGCAGCATTCCGGTTCCACACACAGAACAGGACACTGACCATGACACAGGCTACCGCCCGCCACATTCTTGTTGAAACCGAAGCCAAGTGCGACGAACTCAAGCAGGCCATCGAGAACGGACAGGATTTCGCCGAGGTTGCCCGCGAACACTCCCGCTGCCCCTCCGGTCGCAACGGTGGTGATCTCGGCTCCTTCGGGCCGGGCCAGATGGTACCGGAATTCGACAAGGCCGTGTTCAACGGCGAGCTGAACACGGTGATCGGACCGATCCGCACCCAGTTCGGCTACCACCTGCTGGAAGTCACCAGCCGCTCCTGACAGCGCCCGGCAACCCGACATCCGTCACCGGGACTCCCGGGCCCGGCGAAACGTCAGGTTGTAGCGCACATGGCCGGTGGCCTCACACCGGTCATCCGGGACCGGCGCGATACCATGGTATCGAAGCCGGTCTTCCCCTCCCCATACCAGTACATCCCCATGTTCCAGCCTCAGCCGTGCCGGTGATCCGCCCCGTTTCAGGCCACCCCAGAGGAATACTGCCGGCAGCCCCAGGGAAACCGACACCACTGGCCAGCGGAAATCCTCCTCGTCCCGGTCCTGGTGGAGACCCATGCGGGCACCGGGCTCATAGCGGTTGATCAGGCAGACATCCGGCTCGAATCCCGGGAAGCCAGCCTGCGCGGATACCTCCCGGGCCAGGCTGGCCATGACAGGCGGCATGGACGGCCAGGCCCTGCCGGTTTCCGGGTCCATGTCAGCATAGCGATAGCCCTTGCGATCGGTCACCCAGCAGCGCTCACCGCAACCGGTCATGGCCGCCGACATCCGGCGCCCCCCCGGTGTCATCATCCGACGGAACGGTGACACCGACGATACCGCCCAGATGGCTTCCAGCAACTGCTCCGCCACCGGCAACGCATACTGGCGGAACAGGAAGGCGCCAGGGGCCAGTTTTTCCGGTTCGCCGGGGACATTGAGCACGTCCTGACCTGTAAACAAATCCGGCACCTATCGCCTCCCTTTTTACAACCCGCGTTGACGCTGAGCGTCACTATACAACGCTTCCCGGCGCTTTTCCGACCGGGTAGCGGTATCCGGCGCTACCTCTGTCACGGCAGGAACGCTCCAACACTCATCCTGGCGCCCTTGGCCTGGATTATGCTGCATTCCCCGTAGACGCCAGTTTACCGGCAGTTCGTAAAATAAGCTGACATCACTGGGGATTCGTCATGACCGTTGTCACTTCCAGCCAGCAGGCGGACCTTCTCCACCGGCTGTACGCAAACAAGCAGAAGCAACTTAACGCCGCGAGCAAACAGGGTAATTCGCTCCTCTACCGGGTCCTGGAAGCCGAGGCCCGCGCCATCAGCGACGCCCTGAATTCCGCAGACCGACGTTGAACGACGCCCGACCAGGGCCCGCCCTGTCGACGCGATCAGGAGTATGCTACAAAGGACTGTTGTTCACAGACCTGTCCTGATGCCCATGTCCAGACCCGTTAAATGGGGCCTCCGGGTCCTTGTTTTTCTCGCCATCCTGCTATCCGGCCCCGTATTTATGGTCGCCTGCTCCAATATGGATACCAGTGCCAACTGGCGGGACGCTGATCGTTCCAGTGCCGGGTTGGCTCCCCTGGTCACCGAATCCCCCCAGGCCCTGGTACAGGTCTACGGTGCAAGGGCGTTCAGTTGGCGCGGTTACTTTGCCATCCACACCTGGATCGCCACCAAGCCGGAAGGCGCCGACAGCTACACCGTCCATGAGGTGACCGGCTGGGGAAGCAACAAGGTCCGGTCCTACCGGTCCCTGCCAGACCGAGCCTGGTACGGAGCTCCGCCGGCGCTGCTGGCCAGCATATCCGGAGAAACCGCTGCACGCCTGATCCCGGATATCGAACAGGCCGTTGCCGACTACCCCTACCCCCACACCTACGAGGCCTGGCCCGGCCCCAACAGCAATACCTTCGTGGCCTGGATTATCCGCCAGGTGCCCGGCCTGGAGGTCAACCTGCCCAATACCGCCATCGGTAAGGATTACCTGGGCAACGGCTATGTTGCCGAGACGCCGTCAGGAGCCGGCTACCAGCTGTCCGCCGGCGGTTACATCGGCATCCTGGCCGGTGTCCGGGAGGGCCTGGAACTGAATGTTCTCGGGCTTTCCCTGGGTGTTGATCCCCGTCACCTGGCCATCAAGCTCCCCGGCGTGGGCTCCCTGGGCCTGTTGGATCCCTGGCCGCAAACCCTTCCCTGAATTACCCGAGATTCACTTAATCCCGCAAATAGGCAGGTCGCTCACGATTCGCCTGACAGTTCGGTGAGACACTTAACACAATAGTCTCAAAGCAAAGGCATAATGAACCTGACATCCCAGTGTCCCCTGACATCGGTCAGTTGCTTATAACACGGTACGCATCTGCCTATTTTCAGGGGGTATTTATTTTAAGGACCCGTTAAATAGCCCCCTGATAGCGGCATGTCACTGTCGTCGCCAGGGCCAACAAGAACAGGGCCACCTCCGGTCGTTCACACTGCACCTTGCCCGCTGTATCGCAATCCGATTGCAGGAGACAGGAAAGGCTCCGTACGAAGGTGGTGTCCAAGCCACCCAACTCGAAGCATGCCAAGGAGGCATTTGTGAAACGAGAGAGAGAAGCACCTCAACCCCTGCTCAATGAGGGCCGCCGCAGGTTATTGGTGGGTTCCGGCATACTGGGCGCCGCTGCGGCGGTAGCGCCAGGATTGCTGGTTCCCGGCAAGGCCTACGCTGATCTCAGCGGTGACGTCCAGTGGACCGCGGAGCAACTCCAGGCCGCGCTGGAGGCCCTGCGCAACGATACCTTCTTCGGGCTGATCGCCTTTGCCGTGCCCGGAGATGACCCCTACTCCCAGAACCAGGGCGTCAGTTCACCGGTTCCCGGTGGCATCGGTACCCGGGCAGACCTTTACCTGGCGGGCGGCATCGACCGTCTCGTGCCCCTGCCGCCGCAGTTCATGAACCAGTTGCTGGACGGTATCGGCGCGTACCTGAATGCCGCCCCGCTGTCCATTCCCGACGAGGCGGCTGCCTCCCTGGGAGAGAATGGCGAGTGGATCCTGGAAAACCTGGACGCCACCCTGAGCCAGTACCTTGAAGGGGACGTAGCCAATTCCATCATGCTGACCCTGCTACTGAACCTGGTGGCCAACCAGGTCATTGACGAGCCCGGCACCGGACCATTCGTCGCACCCTTCTCCAACCTGACCTGGGAACAGAAAGGCCGGGTCATGGCGGCCCTGGATGGCAGTGACTCCTGGCTCAAGAATGCCCTGCAATGGACCATTCCCGATGCCACCTTCCGCGAGGCGGCGCCGGGAGTCCTTCAGACATTCATTTCAGCCGTGATCCGCGTTGCCAGCTTTGCCAGTTACAACGAATTCGCGGTGTTCGATCCGGAGAACCTCACCGTGACACAGCGCCCCCTGGGTTGGGTTATCAGTGGCTACGAGCCGGATGCGCCCCCTCTACCGGACGGTGGCGACGATGTTATTGGTTATTACCAGGGACGGAGGAGTGTAGACAATGCGTGATGTCATCGTGATCGGCGCCGGGGGCGGTGGCCCTGTCGTCGCCAAGGAACTGGCCGAACGTGGCCTGGATGTCATGGTACTTGAGGGTGGCGCCCGCCACGCCAATCCGGAACAGGAATGGTCCTACCTCGAAAACCACATGAACAGCACCCTGACCGGCAAGTTCCGGGTAGGCCCCTCCGATCCCTCCAAACCCGCCTGGTTCAGGGAACTCACCAATCCCTCCACCATTTCCCAGGTAGCCGGGGTCGGTGGCACCACCCTGCACTACTACGGCAACAGCCCCCGGGCCATGCCAGGCATCTTCGCCGGTTATAACGGAGCCGACCGGAACCTTTACGACAACGACTACCGCTTCCCCTTCACCTATGAGGAAATGCGGCCGTACTATGAGTGGACTGAAGCCACCCTTCCGGTGCAGACCGCTGCCATGGGCAAAAAGGAAAAGGCCTTCTTTGACAGTGCCGAGGCGGCGGGTCTGTCTCCGATTACCAGCAAGGATGTCACCCGGGCGGGCTTCCGGCCACAGGAGAACGCGATCCTGCAACCGGGGGGTAATGCCGGCAAGACCCGGGACAGCTCACAACTGCGATACCCGGATGCCACCGGCTGCACACACTGTGGCCACTGCTTCCAGGGCTGCCAGTTGCCCAAGGGTGCACCACGTAACCTGAAGGCTCGCCGGTCCACGGACAACAGCTACATTCCCATGGCGTTGACCGCCGACCTGTACAAGCCCGGCGGCAAGGCCATCACCCTGATCACCGACGCCTATGTCACCCGTGTTATCAGTGATCGCCCCTGGTACAGCCGGACTAGGGTCGCCAGAGGCGTGGAATGGCGGGACACCAATACCGGCGAGACCCACAGCGAGGAAGCCCGGGTTGTGATCATGGCCGGCGGCTGCATCGAAAACCCGCGGCTGTGGCACAACAGCGATCTGCCGGACTTCAATGGCTGGGTCGGCCGTGGACTGACCGACCACGCCCTGGACTGGGTAGTCGGCCAGTTCCCCCACGATGTCGGCGGCACCGGGGGGCCCTCATCGTCCTCTCGGGCCGATTTCCCTGGCTATGGGTCCCTGGAGAACGCCTCCAGTATGCCTGCCATTCACGCCAACAACCTTACCGACAGCAACACGGGCATCCGTTCGCTTTACGATAACGGCCTGTCCAACACCGGCGCCTGGGATGGCAAGTCCGGTCGGGTGTACGGCAACGAACTCAAGGACATGATGTCCGATGCCAATCGCCTGATGCCGATTCTGATTCTCACGGACGATGATGTTGAATATCAGAACCGTGTCGATGTCTCCCAGGCCTTCACCGACGAGCATGGTCCCGTTGCCCGCATACGCATGGAGAAGCGCAACCGCTCCCGTCGCACCGTGCGTAACCGGGACTACCTGTGCAACCGCGCAGCGGAAATACTGCGCGCCGGTGGGGCTTCGAAGATCGTGCGCCTGGACTGGAACCCGGTGCTGCTGCACATGCAGTCGTCCATGCGGATGGGTGACAGCTCACGGAACTCGGTACTGGATGAGAACTGCGAGGCCCGTGCGGTGGAAGGTCTCTATATCGCGGATCATTCGGCATTGCCCAACGCCATCGGTGGGCCCAACCCCACCCTGACGTCCCAGGCACTGGCGACCCGAACCGCCGAAAAGATCTTCCAGAAGTACTTTGGCGGTGATCCCTGGGTGGGGCAGGAGAACCCGATCTGCTCCATAGACGATGTGGTGACCCAGGCCGTCATTGATCGGGGAATCTGACGTTCCCCAGCAGTAACAGCCCGGCATTGCCGGGCTGCCCCCTTCCTCCTCATTGCCGGCCCCGGACTGCGGGCCGGCCTTTTCCTCCTTCCGGCCTCGCGCGGCGCATCAGGGAAAACCTTTCCGGCAGGTTCTTAAATCATATTTTTCAATGAGTTAACGAGTTACAGGCCAATTACCAAAGCGTACTTCGACTTTAACTTGGAACCTACCCAATTTGATTTAGGCTGGGAATCGCGTGATCGAGCCCACAGTCTCGACCCGCAGCAGTGACATTATCTGATGACCCAGGGAGGTCTGAATTATGCGAATGACATCCGGTATTGCGTATATGACTGTTATCACAACCGCCGTCCTGGCAACCCCCGCCGTTATGGCACAGGGCAAGGCGGAACGGGATTCATCCGGTTTCTTCGTTAGCGGTAGCTACGGTGGCTACAAATCCCATGGTGGGGAGTTTGATGACAAGCGCGACCTGTACGGCGTCTCCGCCGGCTACCAGTTCAACCCCTTCTTTGCCCTGGAAGCGGACTACATCGACTTCGGCAAGTTCGGTGAGGATGACGTCCGCTCTGACCTCAAGGGTCTGTCCCTCTCCGCCAAGGGCCGCATTCCGGTTACCCAGGCCTTCGGCGTCTACGGCAAGGTCGGGGCCTTCGCGTCCGATATGGAAGTGAGCGCCTTTGACGAGAAGGAGACCTACGACGAGGTAAGCCCGTTTGTGGGGGCCGGTGTCGATTTCATGGTCACTCCATCACTGACCGCCTTCGCCGAGTACAACCGCTACAACGTGGATGATGTTGACGAAGACGACTTCAATGGTCAGGTCACCAACGACGGACCCGAGTTCGACACCGCCCGGGTTGGCCTGCAATACATGTTCTGACCGGATGCTCTGTCGCCGGCAGGCAGGCGACCAAACCGGCGTCTATCCTTGCAATAGACCTGCAACTCAGGTTCCCGGGCCCGTAGCCCTGCTGCGGGCCCGCTTTTGTGTCCACCACCTCCCGGGGAGACTGACGCCCATGAATCAATCCGAGCTACCGTTCCTCGACATGCTGATTCGCCTGTCCATTGCGACAGGATTCGGCTTCCTGCTTGGGCTTGAAAGGGAATTGCGCGGCAAACCGGCGGGGCTGCGCTCCCATATGCTGGTGTCGATGGGGGCCGCCGCCTTCGTGATGGTGGGTATGCAGATCCTGTTTGACACGGCCACCGGGGATCCTTCCGCCAGGATAGATCCAACCCGCATTGTGGAAGGCGTGATCGGGGGCATTGGTTTTCTCGGCGCCGGTTCCATTATCCAGGCCAGGGGCAGTGTACAGGGCATCACCACCGGCGCCTCCATCTGGATTGCCGGTGCCGTCGGTGTTGCCAGTGGCGTCGGTAACCTGCCCCTGGCGGGACTGCTGTCGGCCTTCGCCCTGATCACCATGACGGTGCTGGGGCGTTTCGAGCGGGAAGTGCTCAGCGGCTGAGTGGCATCAGTAGAAGTCCCCCACCAGCGCGGTACCACCGAGTTGTGACATCTGCTGGCGAATCCAGGACACCCGCTCCCACACATAGGGCGTCGGCGCGCCGGCATCAAATATCCGGGGATTGGGCAGCACCGCGGCCAGGCGAGCGGCCTGGGTGGCCGTCAACTGCTCTGCTGACACGCCGAAATGCACCTGGCTGGCCGCCTCGACCCCGTAGATTCCCGGACCGAATTCCGCGACATTGAGGTACACCTCCATGATCCGGCGCTTGGGCCAGAGCCCGTCCATCCCCAATGCCAGCATCGCCTCCACACCCTTGCGCAGGAAGCTTCGCCCACCCCATAGGAACAGGTTCTTGCTGGTCTGCTGAGTGATGGTACTGGCTCCCCGGAGGCCGTCACCGTCCTGGAAGGCATTGACTGCGGTGGCAATGGCCCCCAGGTCGAGGCCCCAGTGGTTCAGGAAGCGCTGGTCCTCACTGGCGATCACCGCCAGCGGCATCCAGGGCGAGATCTCCTCAAGGGGGACCCAGGTCTGGCGGACGCCGGATAAGCTACCGGTCTCCGCCTGGTAGGCCATGATAAAGGCCGTGGTGGGTGGATTGACAAAACGGAACAGCAACAGCAACAGGAGTGCCAGGGCAATAACCGATAGTATCAGGAGGAAAAGCCACCGCAGGGTGATCCTCAACCACTTCATCGGCCACCCGCCCCCAGCATACGCACCAGTTGATTGCCGACACTGCTGACGGGCTCCATGATGGCATCATGGACCGCATCCCCCGCACTGACGGTATACGCCCGCCCGGCCGGAGATTCCAGGAACGTCAGATAGGTGTCGAGATCCTTGTCCGGGAACGCCTCGTACATGGACAGGAAGGCCAGGTACACCTGCTCGCCCACCCGGCGTTCAATCGCAGGGCGATTATCCTCGATCTGGGCTCGCACGGATTCCACGGTATCTCCCTCACTGAGCGACGCCAGTGAATCTGCCAGTTCAAGTTGTACCGCCATGGCGGTTTCAACCGCCGTATACGTAGCACCCGTGGCCCGATCATAACGGTCGAACAGCCGCTGGCGCGCCGTGCCCTCGAATCGTTCCCGCAGGGCCGGCCCGGCTGCCTGGATGGCCTCCCAGCTTGAGGGCGCCGCCGCTTGCGACTCCGCCCGGGCCAACTGCTGCCCCAGGGGCGAATCGTACCAGTCCTTCACCGCTTCCAACTGGGCGTTGCCCAGATCGTCCGCCAGGGCCGTGGCCAGTTGCGAACGTACCCGCTGCGGGCTGAAGGCCCGGCTGCCGATGCCGGCGATGGTTTCCGCCAGGAACGGGTCCACCTGTCCGGTGCCCACCAGCCCATCACGGATGCCTGTCCTCAACATGGCCGGAGACTGGTCCGCAATGGCCCCGAGGGGAGACGCCTCAACCACCGACTCCGCCAGAGGGGAGGCATGAACCGCCTGGGAGGCAAGGAAGCCGATGATAAGCAAGGGGACCAACACCCCGGAAACTGTCTGACGCATGGAAATGCCCCACCGATGAATGTCAGGCCCGTTTATGCCATGGTCGACGGGGTCCGGCAAGGTAAAGTGATGGCCTTTCAATGACGGTTTGGTCAGGGTCCGGTAACAGGTCCTCAGGCCTGCCGGGCCCGCACCAGCAGATTCTGCTGAGCGGTGCCAATACGGCCCTGTTCGTCATAGATTTCCGAACGGACCAGGCCGATACCATTGGGTTCGATAACCGTACGGCTATCCAGGGCAACCCACTCGGTCCTCGGATGGCGATGCAGGTACACGGTCAGGTCCGTATTCACAAAGGTGTACTCGTCAACGGGAAGAATCCAGCTGAGGCCGTTTCCGAAATCCGATGCGGCCACCGCCCGCATGGCCGCGGACACGCTCTCTCCGCCAACCAGCGGATACTGCATGCGGAACCAGCCTGCGGCCGGGCCTGGGCCCATGGTCTGGCCGTGGGCCACACGGATATCCATGGCGGTGTAGTGGAACGAGGTCATCTGCTCCATACCCGGAATCACGAAGGGTTCCTGGCACCGGTCGGGGCCCGGTAGCGGGTGTCCGCCCAGCCGGGCTTCGATGTCCAGGGGTTCGGCACGCAGGAACAGCGCCACGGCCCGGGCTACCACGGTATCGCCGCTGGTCAGGGTCATTTCCACCCGCCGGACCGAGCGCCCCTTCCCCATACTTGCCTGGATGGCCAGCGGCGCCATGGGAACCGGGCGTACCAGTTCCATGGTCAGCCGCGACAATAGCATGTCCGGGTCTCCCACCTGCTCCTCGGCATAGCCCGCCAACAACGACGCCGGAGCGCCCCCGTGGAGCGCGTCCGGGCTCCAGGGGCCGCGCCCCAGTTCCGTCGGCACAAAAACGTCGCCCTCGCGGAAAAACACAGCTTCGTGACCGGTCTCTGACATATCCTGAATTCCAAGTGTCCTCGGGATCAAAAGGTTTGAACTTGATCCCGAGAATACCGTACCTGTACAGGAAATCCACTGCCTGTGTTCATTACGGCGACTAGCCGTGCCGGATCATGACATGGCGGACAGTGGTGTAATCTTCAAGAGAGTACGACGACATGTCTTTTCCGTATCCTGACTGCTTCATGCCCCCGTGGGGCATTTCGTTCACCAGCATGAAGTGGCAGTTCACCCAGGTGCAGCCATACTGCAAGCGTGACGAGACATCCATGGCCCTGGAAATGTCCCTGGTCCACACCGATGACGACAGGCCATATTCTGACTGGTTGGCCCAGGAGACAACATCGTCATCATCCGTGAACCGGGTAACGGATACCACCGGACCAAACACTTCCCGACGGACAATCTCATCATCCTGTCGCGCCCCGGTGATCAGTGTGGGCTCATAGTAAAAACCGTTTCCATCGGGCATACGACCACCCACGGCCACCTCCATGTGAGACTGTTCCGCCGCCCTTTCAACAAAACTGGCTACCCGGTCCCGCTGCCGCTCGGAAATCAGGGGAGGAATCTCGTTGTCATCGTCATTGCCCTGGTTGTAGCGGATGGTGGAAACCGCATCGGTCAGCTTCTCCACCAGTCTGTCGTGGATCCCCGCTCCGGCGTATATCCGGCAAGCCGCCGTGCAATCCTGTCCGGCGTTGAAGTAACCGAACGTGCGGATGCCTTCGACTACTTCGTCCAGATCGGCGTCATCAAATACGAGTACCGGGGCCTTGCCACCCAGCTCAAGGTGGGTCCGTTTCACGCTCTTGGCGGCATTGGTGAGGATCTTCTTGCCGGTGGCGATATCCCCTGTCAGCGAGATCATGTCCACATCCGGATGGCAGACCAGGGATGTACCCACACTTTCCCCCCGACCGGTGATCACATTGAGCACACCGGAAGGCAATACTTCAGCGGCGACCCGTGCCAGCAGCAGGCTGGTCAGGGGTGTCTGCTCGGACGGCTTGATCACAACGGTATTGCCCGCCGCCAGGGCCGGGCTGATTTTCCAGGCCGCCATCATCAGCGGGTAGTTCCATGGTGCAATGGAGCCGACCACGCCCACCGGGTCGCGACGGATCATTGAGGTGTGACCCGCCATGTACTCCCCTGCCGCGCTTCCCTGCATGCACCGGGCGGCGCCGGCAAAGTACCTCAGGCAGTCCACGACCGCCGGGATCTCCTCCGCCAGCACGATATGGAACGGTTTTCCGCAGTTCAGTGCCTCCAGCCGGGCAAAGGTTTCGCCGTGCTGCTCAATCCGGTCCGCCAGCCGCAGCAACAGCAGCGAACGCTCCCCCGGCGTGGTTCTCGACCAGCCCTGGAAAGCCTTGCGGGCCGCGGCAACCGCCTGGTTAACCTGATCATCGGAGGCCTCGGGCAGACCAATGATCTTCCCGGCGGTACGCGGATTGAGTATGGGTTCCTCCGGCCCGTTTCCGGCCACCAGGTCTCCACCAATCAATAAACGGGTATCCAGGGCCTGGGCACCACTTGCATTACCTGTCTGGGACATGGGGAAATCTCCTTGTTAGCCTGAATTGCCTGTCACTTACCCTGCCCGGCGGTCGCTTCGCCGCCGCGGGTGAAGTAATAAGCCATGAGAATGGGCAGGAAGGTGATAATTACCACGAACACGGCCACCACGTTGGTCACCGGTCGCTGCCTGGGACGTACCAGCTCGCTGAGCATCCAGATGGGCAGGGTCGTTTGTTGTCCTGCGGTGAAGGTAGTCACGATGACCTCGTCAAAGGACAGGGCAAAGGCCAGCATGCCGCCCGCCAGCAGTGCGGTGGCAAGATTGGGTAGCAGCACATGCCGGAAAGTCTGAAAACCATTCGCCCCCAGATCCAGCGAGGCCTCCAGCAGGGAGGGCGATGTACGCCGGAGCCTCGCCACCGCGTTGTTGTAGACCACCACCACACAGAAGGTCGCGTGACCGAGCACAATGGTCCAGAAGGAAAACGGAATATCGGCGATATCGAAGGCCGAGCGCAACGCAATACCGGTTACCACCCCGGGAAGCGCGATGGGCAGGATAATCAGCAGTGACACGGTTTCACGGCCGAAGAACCGGGTGCGGGCAACCGCCCCCGCAGCCAGGGTGCCCAGCACGATGGCCGCGCCGGTGGCGATCAGCGCGATCTTCAGGGACAGGCCGAACGCATCCCAGATGTCCTGCCGGTCCCAGACCACCGCAAACCATTTCAACGTATAGTCCGGGGGCGGAAACTGGTAACTCTTTTCCTCGGTGGTGAAGGCATACAGAAATATCAGCAACAGAGGCAGGTGCAAGAACAGTAAACCGGCGACCGCTCCGATTTTCAGCTTCAGCGACGCGCCCGAACGGCTCTTCCTAAAGCGCATTGAAGGCCCCCATCTTTTTCGCAATCCAGAGGTAAATGGCCATGACCACGATGGGCACCATGGAAAAGGCTGCTGCCATCGGAAGATTGCCGGCGGTGCCCTGGTGCATGTAAACCGCCTGGCCAATGAACAGTCGCGAGGAACCCACGATCTGGGGCGCGATATAGTCCCCCAGGGTCAGCGAGAAAGTGAAAATGGAGCCGGCCACGATACCGGGCAGGGCCAGCGGGAAGATCACCTTGCGGAAGGTCTGCCCGGGCCGGGCCCCCAGGTCGTCCGAGGCCTCCAGCATGGACCCCGGCACCCGCTCCAGCGCCGCCTGGATCGGCAGGATCATGAACGGCAGCCACAGGTAGACGAATACCAGAAAGGTGCCGATATAACTGAACGACAACGAGGGCCCGCCAATCACCGGCATGGATAACAGCGCATCCACCAGCGGGGTGAGCCCCACCCGCTCGACGCTCCAGTTGAGCACGCCCTCATTGGCAAGGATCAGTTTCCAGGCATAGACCCTCACCAGGTAACTGGACCAGAGCGGCAGCATGACGGCGATGAAGAACAGCCCCTTGATCCACCCACGGGCGAAACGGGCGGCATAGAACGCGATGGGAAACGCTATGAGTGCGGATGCCAGGGTCACCGACGCGGCCATCAGTACCGTGCGCAACACGATATCGAGGTTTGAGGGACGCAACAGTTCCGCGTAGGTCTTGAGCGTGAATTCCCGGACGATACGACCTGAGAACTCGTCAATCGAATAGAAACTCTGCACCAGCAATGCCACCAGCGACCCGACATAGACCACGCCAATCCAGATCAGCGGCGGCCCCAGCAGGATTGTCAGCAACAGCCCCGGTCGCCGGAACAGCAGGTCGGATACCCGGCCCAGTACACCGTCGGCCGGCTGGTTGATTGCCATGCCGTCGTCAGACATCACGGCACCATCCTGTGCATGTCGTCCAGATTCCAGCGGGCATAGACCGACTGCCCGGTAGCCAGTCCACCCACCGCAGAGGGAACCGACAGGGACAGCGAGTGCCCCGCCACGGACAGCACGCACCGCCGCACCGAACCCTGGTACTGCACGTGACTGATGGTGGCGGACACGGTGATTACACCATCTTCCCGGGACACCGACTGGTCGGCCAGGTGGATTTTCTCCGGGCGCAGACTCCACACCCCCTCGGGAGCACCGATACGCTGGCAGAGCTCCGGCTCCAGTATGTTGGAGGAACCGACGAAATCCGCCACGAAACGATGCTCGGGCCGCTCGTAGATGTCTTCCGGGGTACCCACCTGAACCACCTGCCCCTGATTGAAGACCGCCACCCGGTCACTCATGGACAGGGCCTCGCCCTGGTCATGGGTCACGAACACAAAGGTGATGCCCAGTTCCCGCTGCAGGGACTTGAGTTCCACCTGCATCTGTTCCCTCAGCTTCAGGTCAAGGGCCCCCAGGGGCTCGTCCAGCAGCAACACCTTGGGCTTTCCTATCAGGGCCCGGGCCAGGGCAACTCGCTGGCGTTGCCCGCCGGACAATTGCGCGGGCTGGCGTTTCGCAAACCCGCCCAGGCGTACCAGTTCAAGCATCTCCATGGCCTGACGATGCCGTTGACGGCGACCTACCCCGCGCACCGTCAGCGCATAGGCCACGTTATCGATCACATTCATGTGGGGGAACAGGGCATAGTCCTGGAAGACCGTGTTAACGGCGCGGCGATAGGGCGGAAGGCCATCCACCGTGTCACCAAAGATCTTCAGGTGGCCGGCTGTGGGCTGCTCGAACCCCGCGATCAGCCTCAGGCAGGTTGTCTTGCCGGAACCGGACGGCCCCAGCATTCCAAAGAACTCCCCCTCGGGGATATCGAGGTTCACCTGGTCCACCGCCTTAACGGTGCCAAAATGCCGGCTGATCCCCGACAGTTCCACCGCACTGACCCGTTCAGCCGGGTCGGGGCTCACCTCGTCTTTTTCCGTGTCGTACATGGGCTTCCGGACCGTGGTTGGCATGAAACTCTCCTGATGCGTATCGCCCCACCCGGCAAAGTGGGGCGATGGAACTCTCGACTGGCTTACCGGCCACCCAGGATGGCGATGTAGTCGGTTACCCAGCGGTAGTAGGGCACGCATTGTTTGCCTTCCCCACAGGATGAAACCGGGGTACGCCAGAAACTGATACGCTCAAAATTCTCCATGCCATTGGTCTCGCAGCCTTTCTCACCCAGCAGTTCGTTGCCTTCACAGGCGGCCGGCACCACCGGCACTGAACCAAACCAGGAAGCAAGATCCCCCTGCAGCCGGGTGTTAAGCGAGTGCTCCATCCACTTGTAGGCGCAGTTGGGATGGGGGGCCTCCACGTGCATCATGGTGGTATCTGCCCAGCCGGTAGCACCCTCATCCGGTATGACCGTGGCGACAGGTTGCCCCTGAGCTTTCAGGATGTTGGCCTGGAACGGCCAGGCGGAAGATGCGACAACACCCTCGTTGGTGAAATCATCAATCTGCACAAAGGCGTCATGCCAGTACCGCCCCACGATCTTCCGTTGCTCCCGCAACAGGTCCAGAGCCACCTGATATTGCTCCTGGGTCAGTTCGTACGGATCCTCGATACCCAGTTCCGGCTGATGTTCTTTTAGATACAGGGCGGCATCGGCAATGTAGATTGGCCCATCAAACGCCTGGACCCGCCCCTTGTTGGACTTACCGTCCGGAAGGGTCATTTCCTTGAACACCACCCGCCAACTCTTTGGCGGCTGGTCCCCGAACACCTCGGTGTTGTACATCAGCACATTCGCCCCCCACTGGTAGGGAACGCCATAGTGAACGCCATCCACGGTGTGCCAGGGCGCATCCTTGAGCCGATCATCAATGGTGCTCCAACTGGGAATCAGGTCCGTGTTCACCGGCTGTACCCGGTCGCCGTATATAATCCGCAGGGAGGCATCACCGGAGGCCGTCACCAGGTCAAAGCCACCCTCGTTCATCAGGGCAACCATCTCGTCCGAGGTGTTGGCCGTCTTCACCCTTACCTCACATCCGGTTTCCTCCTCGAATCCGGTCACCCAGTCATAGTTCTCGTCGGTTTCACCACGCTCGATGTAGCCGGGCCAGGCCACGATATCCACCGCACCCTCGCCTGCGCCGACAGATTTTTTCATATCCGCTGCCGAGGCAAGCGTGGCAACACAGAATGTGGTGGTCAGCATCGACACCATTATCTTTTTCATGATTCCTCTCCCGAACTGTGTGGGCTCACCATGTCTTTCATGGCGACATGAATGCGGATGGTCATTTCGAGTATAGAAATCACTTCAGCTATCGCCATAAATAAAATCAGAAAACATATATCGGTTATTCCGATATTTATAGGTGGAATCACGTAGTGGGATGTAATGCAAAACAGGAGGGTATTGAGTGATCGGGTTTTCCGAAAGGACGCTTGGGTGGTCAGCGATGGCGGAGGGCCGGTTCCTCCAGGGCCAGATCAATAAACGCTCGGGCGGCATCAGAAGGCTTGGCACCACGGCGCCAGGCCAGCCCAACCTCCACCGGTGGTAGCGGAGACGCCACGTTGACGCTGGCAATGCGGTCTCCTTCCAGGGACCAGGGGCGATAGACAAGGTCCGGCAGCACGGAGACACCGGCTCCGGTCGCTACCAGGCTTCTCACCGCTTCCACCGACGACGTTCGCATGGCCATGCGGGGATTTCGGCGCGCCCGCTGCCACAGGTCTGCAGTTGCCAGTCGGATCTCGTCAGTGTTTAGCAGGATGAAGCGGTCTTCCAGCAGAACGTCGCGGTCAATTTCCGGCGCGTTGGCCAGGCGATGCCCCATGGGTAACCAGGCCCGGAAGGGTGATGTTTCCATCACTGCCGTGTTGAGGGCAGAGCGTTCCTGAAGGGCAGAGAGGATCAGTATGGCGACATCCAGTTCGCCATTGAGCAGGTAGTGTTCAAGGTATTCCGGGGCGTCTTCCACCACCTGGACGCCGGTTCCACTAAAAGCCCGCCGGTAGCGTGCCAGGAGATCCGGCAGGGCGTAGCCCGCCACGATCGACGTGACCCCGACATGCAGGGTTCCGGTTACCTGCTCCTGTTCCGAAAACACCCCCCTGGCGTAACTGACTTCCGCCAGAATCCGGTTGGCATGGCGCAGGAACGCATGCCCCTTGTGGGTCAGCCCCATACCCCGGGCATGACGTTCCAGCAGGACCACCCCGAGATCGCTTTCCAGCTCCTTGATGGCTTCCGTAACAGTGGATTGGGATACGGCGAGATCCCGTGCGGCACCGGAGACCGAACCGATCTCCGATACCGCCACGAAATACCGCAACTGTCTGAAGGAAAAACTCACTGGCAGGAGCCTGACCGTCGTCCGGGATCAGCCGATGGATGCCAACGCGTCCTCAACAATCTGCAGGCCTTCCTCGAGCACCTCATCCTCAATGGTCACCGGCATCAGGAAGCGGATGGTGTTGCCGTACATGCCGCAACTGAGCAGGATCAGGCCGTGCTCCTTGGCGTAACCGGTGACCTTGGCGGCCAGGTCGGCACGGGGTTCGCAGTCATGCTTGTCGGTGACCAGTTCGATGGCGGCCATGGGGCCGAGGTTGCGCACATTGTCCACATGGTCAAACTTCTCCTGCCACTGGGCAAAGCGCTTGGCGAGCCTGTTCCCCAGAACCTGGCTCTTGCCGAGGATATCCTCTTCCTCGAACACTTCCATGACCGCCAGGGCCGCGGCGCAGGCCGTAGGACTGCCGGTGTAGGTGCCCCCCAGGGAATTGGGGCCGGAAGCGTCCATCACCTTGTCGGTACCGACAATGGCGGAAATGGGCATGCCGTCGGCCATGCTCTTGGCCATGGTCATGATGTCCGGCTCGACACCGCTGTGTTCGATGGCAAACAGCTTGCCGGTCCGGCCAAAGCCACTCTGCACTTCGTCCACGATCATCAGCATGCCGTGTTCGTCGCAGATCTCGCGGATCTTCTTCAGGAAGCTCGGCGGCGCCGGGTAGAAACCGCCCTCCCCCAGGACCGGCTCAATCACGATGGCTGCCGTGTCCCTGGGGTTGGCATCGGTCTTCAGGACCATTTTCAGGCCACGGAGCGCCTCATCCTCGGATACACCGTGGTAGGGCACCGGATAGGGGGCGCGGAACACCGTGCCGGGCATGGGGCCGAAATCGGACGCATAGGGGGCCACCTTGCCGTTCATGGCCATGGTCATGAAGGTCCGGCCATGATAGCCGCCATCAAAACAGATCACGTTGGTCTTGCCGGTCGCCGCGCGGGCTATCTTGAGCGCATTTTCCAGGGCCTCGGCGCCGGAGTTGGCGAGCATCACCTTGGCATGGCCGCGGACCGGCGCCACCTGGCTGAGCTTCTCTGCCACCTTCACATAACCTTCATACGGCATGACGGTCTGGCAGGTATGCATCAGCTTGTCCAACTGGGCCTTGACCGCTTCCACCACCTTCGGATGACGATGGCCGATATTGAGCACACCGATACCGCCAGCGAAATCGATCATCCGCTTGCCGTCGGCATCCCACAGTTCAGCGTTACGGGCGTGGTCCGCAAACTGCTCGTTGGGGCTGGCTGCACCGGCCGCCACATACCGCTCTTTCAGCTGCTGCAATTCTTTGTTGGTCATGCGTCGCCTCTGATCTGTTCAGGATAGATTGGATGTTGTCTCAGTATGGTCGAAGGAAGCCCCCCCTTGCCACCCCGGCGGACGGAATTGACTGCCCGCACCTCAATTAATAAGCAGAACTTATACTATTCAATCAGAATAATTCAGTTGATTCATTCAGCACCCCACTCCATAGTGATCCCACTGAACAGACGCCGAACAGCTTCCGCTGCTCAGGCCCACCGATCACTGTTAGATGCCCAGGAGGCAGATCATGGATTTCCAGTATTCCGACAAGGTCAAGGAACTGCGCCAGCAACTGCTGACGTTCATGGACGACTATATCTACCCCAACGAGGAAACCTACAAGCAGCAGAAGGCCGCCAACAAAGAACGTGGCCGCGCGTATGCCAAAGTCCCCATCGTTGACGAGTTGAAGGAAAAGGCCAAGGCACAGGGCCTGTGGAACCTGTTCCTGCCGGAGGAAGAATATGGTCCCGGTCTGACCAACCTGGAATACGCCCCCCTGGCCGAGATCATGGGCCGGGTCCTGTGGAGCTCCGAGGTTTTCAACTGCGCTGCCCCGGACACCGGTAATATGGAGGTACTGGCCCGCTACGGCAGCGAGGAGCAGAAGGAGACCTGGCTGAACCCCCTGCTGAACGGTGAGATCCGCTCCTCCTTCGCCATGACCGAGCCGGCAGTGGCCTCCAGTGATGCCACCAACATTGAAACCCGTATCCAGCGGGATGGCGACGACTATGTCGTCAACGGTCGTAAGTGGTTTATCACCGGCGGCTGTGGTGAGGAAACCAGATTCTTCATCGTGATGGGCAAGTCCGACCCGGATAATGCCGACCGCCACAAGCAGCAATCCATGATCATCGTGCCCAAGGACACCCCGGGGGTCACCATTGTCCGGGATATGCCGGTGTATGGTTACTACCACGCCCCCAAGGGCCACCCGGAGATCCAGTTCGATAATGTCCGCGTGCCCGCCAGCAACCTGATCCTGGGCGAGGGCCGGGGCTTCGAGATTGCCCAGGGGCGCCTGGGGCCGGGCCGGATCCATCACTGCATGCGGGTGATCGGTCAGGCCGAACGGGCCTTCGACATCATGTGCCAGCGCCTGACTTCACGGGTCGCCTTCCACAAGACCCTGGCCGACCAGGGCGTGTGGCGCGAGCGCATCGCCGACTGCCGTATCGCCATTGACCAGACCCGCCTGATGGTCCTGCAGGCCGCCCAGATGATGGACCTGGTGGGCAACAAGGTCGCCAAACAGCAGATCGCCATGATCAAGGTGGCCGCCCCGGACATGGCCCTGAAGGTGATCGACTGGGCCATCCAGGCCCATGGCGCCGGTGGCTACACCGAGGACTTCCCCCTGGCCGATATGTGGGTGTATGCCCGCCACCTGCGCACGGCGGATGGTCCGGACGAGGTTCACCGTAACGCCATCGCCAAGGAAGTGCTCAAGAACTACCGATAAGCGACCACAAAGCCCGACCGTTCTGCGGTCGGGCCATCATTATCCCCTTCATCTCCTCCACGCGCCTAAACATCCATCGCCAAACACTCCATATTTTGCAAGATAGCCGCTTTTCCTGACTTTATCTCGGTACTTCCCTACACACGACGCGCATTCCGGGACACAAAGCGTTACTCGCTGTTACGGCATAGCCACTGAGGATTAACTACAATTCACTATAATTCGGTGTAATCCCACAAGACGGAGGACGACGCCCATGCCAGCCGGCGCCGACCCCATTCCCTGTAATGACCTGCAGACGCTGTTTGACCTGTGTAACGAACGGTACTTCAACGGCACCCTCCGTTCCCGTGAGGGCTTCACCGTTCGCTACAATACCGCCGAGCGGCAGTTGGGACGCTTTCGCTATTGCCCGGAAACCTGCCAGCCCCTGGCGATCGAGCTATCTTCCCGGCTTCGGGACCACCCCTGGGCCCTGCGCAGCGCCATGGTACGGGAGATGATCCCGATGCTGGCACTGCAAAGTTATCTTGATACCGGTGACGAGATGTTCCTGGACCGGGAGCCCCTTCATGGACACCTGTTTATCGAACCGGGCATCGGTGCCTTCTTCCTGGCCCAGCTCGAACACCTGAATCTGCAATTCCCGGAGCTGTGCCTGACCATCAAGCCCCGCTTCGGCAGTGGTTCCCTGTTCGACCAGAGCCGGATTCCGACCGCCCGACTGGTGGTCATCCCGGCGGACCCGGCCAACAATGCCGGCGTTATCTACCGGCTGCACGACAAAGCCCCGACCCAGTGGAAACAGCTCCGGGAAATGGCGTGGCTCAATCACGGGGCACTCACGATCAGCCTGCTGCGGGTCTGCGGTGCGCTGGCGGAAGAATTCCCGGTGTTACGCAAGGACAACCAGCCCCGAGCCAATACCCGTGTTCGTATGGAACCGGATTTCGACCTGGTGGTGCAGGAGATACGGGACCACCGCCTGACCGCCGAACTGGTCGCACCGGAGGCCCAGCCAGAACCGCAAGCCATGGGTGAGACCTTTGCCGGCTGGCACCCCGAGGCCTATTCAGGGTACTGATAGCCACCCCCAGAGGCACGAAACTACTCAGGGGAATTCCGGATCACCCGCAATTCGCCTGGCCGGCAGGTCATCTCAAGGGGAGTCTTCCCCACCACATCCCCGTCCACGGTGACGGTCCTGGGCCGGCGGGTGGTTATCCGACACCAGGGGCAGGCCAGCTCCACCACCGTTTTCGTATCCCTGGGCGTTCGCCTCAGCAGCCGGGTCATGATGAACGCCCCCACCAGGCTGACCATGGATGCCGGCCGGACCGCGATCACCACCAGTCTGCCATTATCCACGGCCGCCCCGGGCACCTCAGTGCCACCGCCGAACCAGGCCCCATTGGCAATGGCAATGGACAGCCACCGGCCCGTCACCGTTGCCGTGTCCGTCGCGATGGTGGCCCGGAAGCCTCGTTGGGAGAACAGGCGCCCCAGCAAGGACACCAGGTAGCTGAACTGGCCAAGCCATTTCTTACGGTTGCCATTGGCGTTGGCATCCCGGGCCGGCAGCGTGCCCAGGCCGACATGGGCCACATTAAGGCATACCCCCCGGTCAAACCGGCCCACATCCACCGGATGCTGATGGCATTCCATCAGCGCCCGGCAGATGGCCTCCGGATCGGGGTTGATGCCCAGGTTGCGAAAGAAGTCGTTGGCGGTGCCAGAGGGCAGGACCGCGAGGCAGGCCCCGGTTTCCAGACAGATGGCCGCCGCCTGGTTGACCGACCCATCCCCACCGGCCGCCAGGATGCGATCGCCGCTGCACACCTCCCGGACCCAGTCGAGATTGTCCAGGTCGCAGGCCCTGACATTTTCCAACCCGACCCGTGCCAGGTGATCCCGCCAGAAATCCGCATTGCGTTCACCGTCCCCCGCATGGGGATTTGCCAGCAGCCAGTCGGTCATCATCACTCCTCCCGTCGGCGTACCCTGGAATCCATGGACATCCCCCTTCACACCGACACCCTTGAAGTGCCGGTGCCGACATTGCTCAGTCAGGTTACCTGATGTTCCGGCATCTGGAATGACAAATGCGTAACGGGCCAGGCAGGGCTATGGGACGACTCAGGAGGCGTTCGTGGTGGAGGTGGTAAACCTGCGTTCCAGGATATTATCGGGGTTCTCGGCGACCCGTTGCCGGATATAGAAGTCCACCAGTTTTTCAATCACGAAGCGGCGCACGGGCTTGTGGTAGCAGGCCTGCATGCCGGACTTCAGGCACCGTTCGCGGAACTCCGGCGTATCGTTGGTGGTGATCCCGATGATGGGGATATCGGCGGGCAGAAGCTCCCTCAGACGAATTTCCAGGGATGTCTCGGGCCCGTCAAGGCGTGGCATCTGGCCGTCCATCAGGATCATGTCCCAGTGTCCCCGCTGCACGGTATCCAGTGCTTCCATGCCGTCTGCTGCACTCACCGGCTCCACATTCAGCCTCAACAACTGTTTGCGCAGGATCATGCGGTTGATGGGGTCATCGTCCACCACCAGCACCCGGGGCCTGTCGTCCGGGGCAACGGCAGGGTCCGGGGATTCCGTATAGGTCCGGGCAAACGACTTCCCGGGGTCAATGGACGGGGCCGGCTGCTGCGATTTACGCCGCCGCTGTACCCGCTCGTTGCCGAACTGCAACATCTTGACCCAGAGAATCAGCGCCACTTCCAGCACCAGGATACCGCCGATGAGCACAATGGGGCCGTGGAAGGGTAATGCCGGCTCGCTCCAGGTATCACCGGGCATGCTGAGGCTGTTCCAGACCAGCGCCGGCATCACGGCCGCCAGGACGACCACCGAGTAGCTGACCAGCCGAAACCCCCGGACTCCCCGGACCCACGGGAGGCGACGAAACAGCCCCCTGAGGTGCTGCAGCGTCAATAGCTGGCGCTGGGTGCCTGGCTCGGATTTTCTGCGGGCAATACCCATCATCGTCCTCCAGGCCAATCAATGAGTACGACAGACGGTGAGCGTACCCCGACGACCTCGCTAGAAGGAGGTGTTAGCTGTACCGGAGACTGGCGATGCTCTCCTGGACAGGTAACGTGTCCAAACCATGAGCTGTGTTCCACGCAAGCTATTACCGTGATATGGATTGTGGCGACAGCTTTCGTGCTTCTCCTTTCCAGATTATGGACTGCCTGTAATAGATAGTGGAAGAGGAACCCTACAGAATTATGAAACCAGTGGATATGTCGCCCAAAAAGTACAACGCCAATGACGACATGTTTTCACTCGTCGTTACGTCCAACATCACGCCGGACCCGCCACAACTGCCCCCCTAAACCTGATGTGACATTATCGAAAGCTATTGGCGCCCCAGGTCACATTCGTGTATACAAAGTGTTACCTGGTCATTACTTTTATCAAACAGACGTGAGACGAGACTACGTCTACTTTTTACCCATATACAACAACAATAGGCCGGAAACGACGATTATCCGGTACGGGAGTAAGTCACACATGCCAGCACCTGTCGATCATCTTCAGGAGCGCGTTGTCGATGCCAGCGAACACCTGGCCGACATCATGCCTTCAGCCATTACCCTCGCAATGATGCTTCGCCACAGGAACACCGCCGCCTGGCTCCGGGCGGAATTCGAAGGATACGACAAAACGGCGGAATTGCCCGCCTACCGCCACGACGTCAATGGCCATATTGTCGCCAGGTCGCCGCAGTACGGCTGGATACCGGCGCCCATCGACCAGCAGCAGGTGCGTCAGTTTGGCCACCTGGACCTGCGGGATGACGTCACCAACCTGGAACAGGCCTGTCTGAACTGCAAGAAGGGCAACGGCCACCGCATCGCCCTGCCGGGAGACCAGTTACTGGACCTGCAACAGAAGATCAACCTGTCGGCGGAGCTTGCCATCAACATCAGCCGCAGCACCTATTGCGAGGTGCTGAAAACCATCCGCGGCAGCCTGTACCTGTGGACCCGGGCGATCCTGGACTCCGGCCTGACCGGCGACCACAACACCTTTACCCGGGAGGAAAAGGAAAAGGTCGCCTGCCTGGACAATCCGGTCCGGTTCTGGCGCGAGGCCATGGACTCCCTGGAGTCCCTGCCGGTTCCCAATGTCCGTGAGGCAGGATTCCTGGAGAGGATGTTCGGGCGCACCGGCTAAGACATTCCTGGCTGTCCCGTCTGGATCATTCGCCGCGCAGTGGCCAGCGAACGATCCAGACGGCACACCGGGCCGCTACACCAGCGCCCCGTTGATCATCGCCCTCAACTCCTCCCGTATCGGATAGGAGGATGAGGGGATCAACTGGGTCATGAACACCATGACCATCTCCTCCGCTGGATCCACGAAGAAGTTGGTGCTGGCCAGACCGCCCCAGCCATATTCCCCGACGGAACCATTGGTGCGGGACTTGGCCACATCGGTCTTCACCGAGAAGCCAAGGCCGAAGCCGTTCCCTTCGTAGGGCGTTTCACTGAAGGCACCAATGGAGAGGTCAGGCAGGTCCTGGTTGTCGGGCAGGTGGTTGGTGCGCATGAACTCCAGGGTCTTGCGACCGATAATCCGCTGCCCATCGAGGGCCCCGCCCTGGCACAGGGCCTGGGCAAACCGGAAATAGTCATCCACCGTGGACACCAGCCCCGCCCCGCCGGAGAGGAAGCTGGCCGGTTGCCGGTAGCGGGAGGTTTCCGGGTCATCCTGCAGTTTCATGGTATCGCCGGGCTGGTACAGGTAGCAGGCCGCGAAACGGTCGACCTGGTCATCCCGCACCCGGAAACCGGTATCCGACATCCCCAGCGGCCCGAAGATGTGTTCCCGGAAATAGTCGTCCAGGGGCTGGCCCGACAGTTTCTGGACCAGGTAGCCCAGCACGTCGGTGGCCACCGAATAGTTCCAGGCGGTACCCGGGTCGAACTCCAGGGGCATCTCCGCCAGGTGCTCCACCAGCCTGTCCAGGGTCAGGTCCTTGCCACCATCCAGCTTCAGGGCCCGGTAAGCTGCGTCCACATTGCTGCGGAACAGGAACCCGTAGGTCAGCCCGGACATGTGGGTGAACAGGTCACGGATGGTCATGGTAGTGATCGCCGGGCGGGTGACGAAGTTCGGATAGATGCCACTGTCGTAGACACCCAGGTGCTTCCAGGAAGGAATGTACTTGTGCACCGGATCATCCAGCAGGAATCGCCCCTGCTCGTAGAGCTGCATCATGGCGATAGAGGTCACCGGCTTGGTCATGGAGTAGATCCGGAACAGGGTGTCGCGCCTGGCTGGTTTGTTCCGTTCCACATCCATCATTCCCTGGGCATTGACCCAGGCCACCTCGCCCTTGCGGGCAACCAGCGTCACCGCTCCGGGGAGTTTGCCGGGGCGAATGTAGTTTTCGTCCAGGTGGCGACTGATATTTTCCAGGCGGTCCAGCGAGAGGCCTGCTACAACATTTGATTCTGCCATGAACGGTTCCTGTTCTTGTTGGGATGACTTTGAAGGAAAGGCGGCGTTGAACCGGCCCGGGGCCGCCACCATGTTCAGATTAACGGCAGCTTATTCCATACCACCTGACAGGAGAAGCCCTTGCGCGTTGTTCTCACCCTGCTTTTGCTGGTCGTCACCCTGGGTGCCGCCGGCTACGCCCACTGGCAACTGTCCCGCCAGGTGCCCTCTCCCCGGCGCTGGATCGGCCATGGACTGCTGGTTCTGGTGGCGGTGGCCTTTGGCTGGGTGGTGTCCGGGGTCTACATGGGCGCGGAGGAAGGCGGTGGCCTGGCGGCCTTTCTGACCGCCGTTGGCGTGGCCCATATGCCACCTGCGATCGTGTTGTTCCTGAAGCAGAAGCAAAACGAATAACGTCAGCATTGCAGGGGAGCGGCCCCGCACGTACTATCGAATACTGTATATGCAGACAGTATCAGGTGCTCCCATGAAAACCCGCGGCACGGCCCTCAACCCCCACAACCGTTTCCAGCCTCTGGTCTCCGACAGGGCCCGTGACGAAGACTGGTACCGGGATCCGGAGGATGATCTGAATCCGGACTCCCTGGCCACCGAGGTCAGGGACGAACAGGTCCGCACCATCATCAGCCGCAACCAGTCGCCGGATATACCGTTTGACCGTTCCATCAATCCCTACCGGGGCTGTGAACATGCCTGCATCTACTGTTTTGCCCGACCCACCCACGCCTACTGGGACATGTCACCGGGGCTGGATTTCGAGACCCGGCTGATCGCCAAGCCCAACGCCGCCCGGCAGCTACGGCGCGAGCTGGATAAGCCCGGCTACACGCCCTCGCCAATCGCGCTGGGCATTAACACCGATGCCTATCAACCAGTGGAACGGGAGCGGCGGATTACGCGCGACCTGCTGGAGGTCCTGCTGGAATACCGGCACCCGGTGTCCATCATCACCAAGGGGGCGCTGATACTGCGGGACCTGGACCTGCTCACCGAACTTGCAAAGCTGGGGCTGTGCTCGGTCCGGGTGAGCCTGACCACCCTGGATAATCAGCTCAAACGGGTCATGGAACCCCGCACCGCCGCGCCCGCCACCCGGCTGAAGATGCTGCGGGAACTGTCCGCGGCCGGCATTCCCACCGGGATCATCATGGGGCCGGTGATCCCCTTCATAAACGATCACGAACTGGAACACATTCTGGCATCGGCAGCGGACGCCGGGGCGACCCGGGCAAGCTGGGTCATGCTGCGACTCCCCCTGGAGCTGGACGAACTGTTCCAGGACTGGCTGCAACGGCACTTTCCACAACGGGCGGAACACGTCATGAACCGCATCCGCGACCTGCGGGAGGGTAAGGTGTACCAGAGCGGGTTTGGCAAGCGCATGACCGGAACCGGGCCCTACGCGGACCTGATCCGCCAGCGGTTCAATCGGCAGGCGCGGGCCGTCGGGCTTAACCAGGAAGCGGAAGCCGCCCTGAGGACCGACCTTTTCCGTCGGCCATCGGGGGAGCAGATGGGATTGTTCTGAAACACCTCCCGGCAAGGGGGCTGGCCGGGAGGTCTGTTGGGGCGGGATTTACCAGCGGTAACTCAGGCTACCGATAACGCTGCGGGATTCGCCGTAGTAGCACCAGTACTCGCAACTGGCGATGTATTCCTTGTCGGTAACGTTGTTGACGTTCACCTGCATCCGCCAGTTCTGGTCAAAGTCATAGCGCGCCATCAGGTCCGCCACGGTGAAGGACGGTACGGTGGTATCGCCATCCCTGGTTTCACCATTGTAGCGGAGACCACCGCCCACCTTCAGGCCGGGCAGGAGCTGGCTCAGGTCATAGTCTGTCCAGAACGACGCCATGTGGCGGGGAATCAACGGCGCCCGGGCCTCGGTGTTGGCGAAATCGTTTCGGACTTCGGTATCCATGTAGGTATAGGCGGCTGTCACCTGCCAGAGATCCGTCAGGTATACGTTGCCTTCAAGCTCAAACCCTCGGGATTCCTTCTCACCCAACTGGACCTGGGAGGCGCCACCGAACACCAGACCGTTCTCTTCCTCGATCCTGAAGGCGGCCGCGGAAACGTAGCCATCCATCCACAGGGGCGCGTACTTCACGCCTGCTTCCAGTTGCTCACCATGCAGCGGCTCGTACAGGTCACCATTCGCATCGGTACCGACCTGAGGCTCGAAGGACTCGCTGTAGCTGATATAAGGAGACAGGCCGTTATCCGCCAGGTACATGATGCCCGCCGACACCGTCAGTTCCTCATCATCGGATTCCTGGGGAGCGCCACCGGTCACTACCTCGGTGTTGGCCCAGTCCTGGCGCAGGCTGGCCAGGAGAACCCAGCGGTCATCCACCCGCAACTGGTTCTGCAGGTAAAGGCCCACCTGACGCTTGTAACTCTCGCTTTCGGTCAGGTCGGCATCGGTAACGGGCGTAAAGTTGCCATAGGTCGGATCAAACATATCGACCGTGCCGAATGGCGGGGTAAAGTACACGCCATTGTTGAAATCATAGGATGGAAATACATCGTACTCGTCGCCCTCGGCGGTCAACCGCTGGTAGTCGAGCCCGACCAGCAACGTATTCTCCAGGCGATCCGTAAAGAACTGGCCCATCAGCCGGTTGTCCATGGTCCAGCCATCGGTGGTGCCATCCCGGTAGACCAGGCCCTGGTCCGCCACACGGGGATCCGTGGGGTTCTGGGCGCCGGCGTAGCTACTGCGCAATTCAAGGTCCAGCCGGTTATAACGCACGTTCTGCATGAATGACCAGGTCTCATCCATGGTGTGTTCCAGCTCGTAGCCGATGGCGGTCTGGGTACGATCATTCTTGTCGTAACCGGGTTGCCCCAGGTTGGTGGAACGATCCACCTTGCCATAGGGCGTATCGTCGATGGTGCCGTACGGGAGCTTGAAGCCATTGACCGGAACACCATCATCCTTCTGGAAGCTCGACAGTACGGTCAGGCGTGTCTGATCCCCCAGATCGATGGCAACGCTGGGGGCCAGGTAATAGCGCTCGTTGTCGGTATGGTCCAGATCCCCTTCCCGGTCCTTGTAGACCGCCACCAGCCGGTAACTGGCGGTGTCGGTAAGAGCACCGGTGGTGTCGAGGTTCAGTTGGCGGTGCTCACGGTTGCCAACCTGCAATTCAATGATCCCGGATTTCTCGTCGGAGGGGCGCTTGCTGACCGCGTTGATGATGCCGCCCGGAGGCGCCTCACCATAGAGGATGGACGCCGGCCCCTTGAGCACCTCCACCCGTTCCAGGCCGAAGGGTTCGGGCAACCACTGGAAATAGCCCTCACGGTAGATCCGCAGGCTGTCCTGGTAGGTGGACTGGTCAAAACCACGAACCTTGAACCAGTCGGTGTCGTTGTCGGCGCCATAGTGGCCGGATACCACACCAGCGCGGTAACGGAAGCTCTCGTCCAGGGACTGGACATTGCGGTCATCCAGTTCCTCCCGGTCCACCACGGAAGCCGGGCGCGGCGATTCCGCCAGCGGCACATCCACCTTCAGCACACTGCCGGTCACCTGGAGGGCCTGCAGCTCGCCGGGTTCCTGCTCTTCTCCAGTCGATTGCGCCATCGCCACGGGCGCCAGGCCCGCCAACATCATTCCCAATCCCGTGAGACGAACAATCCCCTTCAGCCGAAAACGACCGCCAGCCTGATCAGGCAACATATGACTTCTCCAGATGGTGAACTACCGGGACGGAACCCGCCCGTACTGAAAATCGTGAACAGATATTAATGAGAATTACTATCTTCTGCAACGATTGCGGATCACAGGAACGCCTGGACCAGGCCCACCAGGCTGACCACCAGCAGGACCGTGCCCAGCACCCGAAAGAACACCGGGGTTTCCGCCTGCAGCATCCGCTGATGGATCCACAGCCCGATGACATGGCCCACAGCCGCACAGGGCAGCAACCACAGATGATGGATGAGCTGCAGGTCGACATCGGCCAGGATAAAGGCCACCAGTTTGATGAGAACGAGGATGAACCAGAGGGCGAACAGCGTGTCCCGTAGCTTGGTCTTCGGCAGGTGCTGGGCCGCCACGGCGATGATCAGCGGCGCCCCTATCAGCGACGTGCCACTGATATAGCCACCCACCATCAGGAACACCAACTCCACCACCCGGCTGCCACTGCGGAAGGGTCGGTTGAAGATATAGGAGAGCGAGTAGACCGACACAATCACGAAGATAATGGCACTGAGTACCTGTGACGGCAGCGTGATCAGCCCGAACACCCCGATCAGCTTGGGCACGATCATCACCGCCAGCAGATACCCCAGGTATCGCCAGTCCACGGTGCTCTCCACCGGGACGCCCTCGCCTCCACCCCCACGGTTATTCATCCAGATGGTCAGGGACGAGAACACCAGCAGATGAACCGCGATGATGGGCAGGAACACCAGTGGCTCGTTGTGCACCAGCAACAGGAACGGCAGTGACAGGACCGCGCCGCCAAACCCCAGCCCCGAGCGGACAAACCCGCTCCAGACAAAGATCAGGGCGATCAGCACATACTGGTAGACTTCAAGGGACGACATCGGTCACGGCTCCCTGGACTCTGATAAGTCAGACTCTGGTAAAATGGCCCGCAATCATACAGATAATCCGTACCGCTTTCAGGCTGTCCCACGGTCGCGACAGGCCAGCGGCTTCTCCGAAAGCGGTCGCCAGTGGACGGAAACCGATAACCATCATCACCCGTACAGGGTCTTGGGAGACGCCATGAGCGAAGGCAAACCAGCCGGTCCCCGGCAACCGGAAAACGAACAGGACAAGGACGCCATAGCCTTTGCCCAGGGCATCTTCGATCTTGCCAGGAATGGCGGCACGGGCATGCTCTCCCCTCTGCTGGAGGCGGGCGTTCCGGTCAATATGCGCACCAGCGAGGGCGACACCCTGTTGATGCTCGCCACCCGCAACGGCCACCTGGACACGGCCCGCCTGCTGCTGGTCAAGGGTGCTGACCCTGACCGGCCCGACAACCACCAGCGGACGCCGCTGATGCAGGCAGCGATGGATAACCAGGCGGACATCACTGATCTTCTCCTGGGCTGTGGCGCCAACCCGGCGTTGACCGACGCCGAAGGCGACACCGCCCTGGACCTGGCCAGGACCCATAACGCCAGCGAGGTCATTCCCATTCTCGAACCCCTGTTCTGAGCGCACGCGAGGGCATCGTGTTAATCTTTCTGTCATTTAAATTGTGCACAACATAGTTGCCAGCAATCAATTTGCGGCGTATGGTGCCTTGTGATGTACAGCGGGCCGGTCACCCCGGCCCCGGCAACCAAGGTTCCCGGACTCATTCCCCATCAGATCGGCCCGGGACCCATCCGACAATCCTCAGAAGGAGAAACACCATGTCCCTGGAAAAGGTACTCTATACCGCATCCGCAGAAGCCACCGGTGGCCGTGACGGCCGCGCCATTTCATCCGATGGCGTGCTGGATGTCGCCCTGGCCACTCCCAAGGCACTCGGCGGTGCCGGTGGCGAAGGCACCAATCCGGAACAACTGTTTGCCGCCGGCTATTCCGCCTGTTTCATTGGTGCGATGAAAGCAGTGGCCGGCAAGGCCAAGCTGCCCATGCCGGAAGACGCCTCCATCGAAGGCATGGTGGGTATTGGCCCGGTCGGTAACGCCTTTGGTATCCAGGTGGAACTGCGCATCTCACTGCCCGGCATGGATGACGAGCAGGCGCAACAACTGATCGAGCTGGCTCACCAGGTATGCCCCTACTCCAACGCCACCCGTGGCAACATCGATGTGACCCTGACCCGGGTAGACTGATTGCCGTTGCCTTACCGTTGTAATGACCCTGGCCCAGCCAGGGTCATTCGTCCCGCCTTACCCCATCGCCAGCAAACCGCTACACTCCATGAACCCGTCAATAGCTCGCTTGGAGGTGCATACCCCATGTCATGGATCAAGGCATTTATCAGCGGTTTCCTGGCCACCCTGATCTTTCACCAGGGATTGTTCGGCCTGTTCTACCTGGCGGGGGTTGTCCCGGTCGGGCCCTTCAACCTGAGCCCGGCGCCACCACTGGGGGTGCCTGCCGTGGTATCATTGGCATTTTTCGGCGGGCTCTGGGGCGTCTTGCTCTGGGCACTTCTGGGGCACCTGAAACCCCCTGCCTTCTGGTGCCTGATGATCGTTCTGGGGGCCATCGGTCCCACCGCTGTCGCCATGCTGGTGGTCTTTCCCCTCAAGGGGATGGAGGTGTCAGCACAGAGCTGGTTTGGCGGCCTGATACTGAACGGCTTCTGGGGACTGGGTGTGGCGGTATTCCTGACCCTGCTGGGAGCCCGTCAAACGAGGACAACTAACGGAAACCTGCAATGACCCTGACCACCTGGCTGACTGTTGTCACCATCTGCGCCCTCGGGGCCATGTCCCCCGGCCCGTCACTGGCACTGGTCCTCAGGCAGACCGTGTCCGGGGGCCGACGAAACGGCATGACCGCCGCAGTGACCCACGGCCTGGGCATCGGCCTGTATGCCTTCCTGAGCATTATGGGCCTGGCGGCCATCATCATCGCCTCGCCGCTCCTGTTTACCGGCCTGCAGTGGCTCGGGGCCGCCTACCTGGCATGGCTCGGCGTGAGGGGGCTGATGGCAAAGCGGTCACAGCATGACGAGCTGCCGGAGGTTCCGACCACCACCAGCGCGGCGCGGGATGGATTCATGCTGGCCTTCCTCAACCCCAAGGTGGCGGTGTTCTTCATCGCCCTGTTCAGCCAGGTGGTGGGGCCGGAAACCCCGACATTGGCGAAACTGGGTTACGCGGCAACGGCCATGGTGATCGATACCGTCTGGTATCTCACGGTGGCCTGGCTGTTCTCCAACCGCCGGCTCCTCGGCGGACTCCAGCGCAATGTGGTATGGCTGGAACGGTTTTTCGGCGTCCTGCTCATCGCCCTTGCCGGGCGGCTGGCCGTCGGCATCCTCAAGGCCTGAGTCCCCGGATCATCCCAGCATGGCCAGATACTGGCGCAATACCACCGCGTTATTGCGATCCCGGTCCTTCGCGCTGAACAACAGGGTGACCGTTTCCCCGGACGCCCGTTCGGCCAGCGGCCTCAGTTTGTCCCGCTGTTGCTTCAGTTCCCCGAGATAACCACGACGGAACTCGTCCCAGGAAAGCCGGCCCTTGTGAAAGTCCTTGCGGAGGTCGTCGGAGGGGGCGACCTCCCGCAGCCACTCATCCGCCTGCAGTTTCTCCTTTGGGATACCCCTGGGCCACAGCCGGTCCACCAGTACCCGATAGCCATCTTGACCCAACGGGTCATAGGCGCGCTTCAACTGGATAGACATCGCGTCGCTCCTTTCACAGTCCCTCTCTGACCTTTGCCATCAGCTTAGGCCAGGCAATAGGCAGTGTCTTCTCAAGATCCCTGAATATTGGCTCCCTACCGGGCAACAGCGGGACCCGCTGCCTCGACGCCAGCAACACCGTGTTGTTGGATTTGCTGGTGTAGCTGAACAGGCTGGCAAACTGCTGCCGCAACTGCCGGGAAAGACGTCCCTCCGGATCCGGCGGGCGATGATAGTTCACCGCCAGCCAGCCTCGATCCGACAGGACCCGGTGGCACAATTCGACAAAATGCCGGCGGGACTGGGCCGGGCTCATGCGGTCCGCACCATAGAGATCCGCCAGGATCAGGTCGGCACTGCCTTCCGGCATATCGTCCAGAACCTGGCGCGCTTCCGCAATGGTGACCCGGACCCGTTCGGTCTGCGGCAGGCTGAAGAAATCCCGGGCCACCTGAACGACCTCACGGCGAAGATCCACTGCATGGATATGACAGTCAGGCAGCAGGTGGTGCAATGCCCCCACCAGTGTCCCACCACCAACACCAAGCACCACGGCCCGGGAAGGCCGCTGCCAGGCTACGGGCAACAGCATCGCCCGGTTGTATTCGTGCACGGGCAGCCAGGGCCGGCGGCGGTCGATCTTGCTCTGTTCGAACACGGAATCGAACGTCAGCACCCGGTGGCGGCGATAGTCGATTACCATGATCGGCCCGATACGATCCCGGGTATGGTGAACCAGCTCGCCCGACAGCGATGATCTCAACATGTCCGGTGTCGCCCGTCATGATGGTTGAAAAGGCCGGTACCGGCGTCTGCATTGCCCAACTTTAATTCGTCCTCCGGCTTTTATTGCTAATCTTCATCACAAGACTGGATAGCACGCTGGGTGCCCGGAAGTCCTGGCAGCAGACCCACGGAACCGGCCCACCCAACCATCCGACACAGGCCGTTAAAGGAGTTGTCCATGGACCTGATCCGAATCCTCATCGCTATCATCCTGCCACCGCTTGGCGTTTTCCTCCAGGTCGGTATCGGCAAGCATTTCTGGATCAATATCCTCCTGACCCTGCTGGGGTACATTCCCGGCATCGTCCATGCGGTGTGGGTAATCGCCAAAAAGTAGCCCTTCCCCCGAAGATGGTTTAACAGGGGCGGGGCGCCCGGCGCGGCGCGGCCCCGCCCTCCCCTTGCGATACCACAGGCATCGGCAATCGGTGCGCTCTCGTATACAGTGACGTTATAGCATCCCGACCGGGACCACCCATTAACGTCAGCGAGAGCTCCCATGACCAACCTCCAGATCGATATCGTCTCCGACATCGCCTGCCCCTGGTGCGCCATTGGCTACGCACGGTTACAGCAGGCCATGGACAGGCTGGCCAGCGACATCAGCTTCCAGATCCAGTGGCAGGCCTTCGAACTGAACCCGGATGCCTCCGGCGACGGCGAACCCATCCTCCAGGCCCTGTCGAGGAAGTACGGCCGAAGCCCCCAGGAGATGGAAGCCGCCCAGGCCGACATGATGCGCATTGCCGAAGAACTGGGGCTGAATTTCTCCCGCATGCAGGAACGCCATACCCAAAACACCTTCGACGGCCACCGATTGGTGAAGTGGGCGGGCGAATCCGGTCTGCAGACCGAGATGAAGATGGCCCTGTTCGACGCCTACTTCGGACACGCGGCCAATATTGCCGACCACGACGTACTCCGTGCACAGGCCGAAGGCATCGGCCTGGACGGCGACCAGGCCCGGGAACTGCTCGCCTCCGACCGCTATGCCGACCAGGTCCGCCAGGAGGAAGCCTACTGGCAGCAGGCCGGTGTCACCGGTGTCCCGGCCTTCATTGTCAACCAGCGATACATGATTTCCGGCGCCCAGGAACCGGATACTCTGGTGGCCGCCCTGCGCAAGGTTGCCTCAGAAGCCACGGACAGCCCGTAACTGGGTGATGGGTGCAGTTATGAAACCAGTTGCACAAAAAATCGGTCACTGGTAATTTTGTGCAACTGGTTGCACCAAGTAGAGCCAACCGACTCCTGGTGGAACTGTCAGTCATGTGCCAAACCCTCCACCGCCAGCACCTGTGACCTGGCGGTGGCCTGACTCAGGAGCTGTCATGTCGTTACCCGATAACCTGAAGAGCCTGTCGCTGCCGGCGGTGGCTTCTCCGCTGTTCATCATCTCCAATCCGGATCTGGTCATCGCCCAGTGCAAGGCCGGTATCGTGGGATCCTTCCCGGCCCTGAATGCCCGCCCTGCCCACGTGCTCGAGGAATGGCTGGACCGGATCACCACCGAACTGGCGGAATACAACGCGCAGAACCCGGACAAGCCGGCGGCGCCCTTTGCCGTCAACCAGATCGTGCATCGGTCCAACGACCGCCTGGAGCACGACCTGGACCTGTGCGCCAAGTACAAGGTACCCATCATCATCACCTCCCTGGGCGCCCGGGAAGACCTGAACCAGAAGGTCCACGAATGGGGAGGTATCACCCTCCACGACGTTATCAACAACCGCTTTGCGAAGAAGGCCATTGAGAAAGGCGCTGACGGCCTGATCGCCGTGGCAGCCGGTGCCGGCGGCCATGCCGGTACCCAGTCACCGTTTGCCCTGGTCCAGGAAATCCGCGAGTGGTTCGACGGCCCGCTGCTGCTGTCCGGCTCTATCGCCAATGGCAACGCGGTACTGGCGGCCCAGGCGGCCGGCGCCGACCTGGCCTACATCGGGTCCGCCTTCATTGCCACCCGCGAGGCCAACGCCGACGAAGCCTACAAGCAGATGATCGTCGACAGTGGCGCCGAGGATATCGTCTACTCCAACCTGTTCACCGGCGTGCATGGCAACTACCTGAAGAAGAGCATCGAGAACGCCGGAATGGACCCCAATGCCCTGCCGGAATCCGACCCGTCGAAGATGAATTTCGGTTCAGGCGGTGAGTCCAAGAGCAAGGCCTGGAAGGATATCTGGGGTGCCGGTCAGGGCGTGGGTGCGGTCAAGGATGTTGGCGACGTGGACACCCTGGTGACCCGTCTGATCCGCGAGTATGGCCAGGCCCGCCAACGCCTGGGGCTGACGGAAGCTGACATGGCTCCCGTTGCCGAACCCGCCTGATGAATTTCACCGGGGGCATCCCAGGCCCCCGGTTCAGACCTGCCAGGCGCTGTACGGCACCTGCCAGGCGGGCAAGTCCCCAGTGTATCCCCCGCCGGATCCATCCTGACGCCCTTCAGGCCGGGGCCAGTTCCGACAACAGCGGCAGGGTGCCCCGGGCCCACTGAAGCCAGTCTTCCTCGGAGGAAATGCCCTTGAGCAAGACCCGGTGCTGGAGACGCTGCCCCCTGGTCAGGTCCGGCCCCGAAAAATCCCGGGCCTCGATCGCCCGGTAGTTGGCCAGCCGTTCCTGATGCCAATCAATCAGCCGCTCAAGTTCCTGCCGCACCCCAAGGGGGCCCAGTACCGCCTCTGCACGGATCTTCACCATCAGGGCCTCATTACTCTCACCGGAGCTGCCGGGCTCCGACGCCCAGCGCACCAGTTCATCCCGGCCATCGGGGAGCACATGATAGACCTTGCGTTTTCGACTGCCATCATCCCCCTTTTCCTCCACCTCGACCCAGCCCGACGACGCCATACGGCGCAGCTCCCGGTAGATCTGCTGATGGGTGGCCTGCCAGAAATGACCGATCGAGCGGTCAAAGCGCCGGGCGAGCTGAAAGCCGGTGGACGGTTTCTCGAGGAGTGAGGTCAAAAGGGCATGTTGAATCGACATGAGGGTGATTCTATCCACTACCGACCGGCTCGCCAATCCGGAAATCATCCGTTGCCCTGGTGCCGCAGTTTCCAGCTTCACCGGGTAACCCCAGTGTCGAAATCACGGCCCTAACGGAATCTGACCACACTTCAACCAACCATTTTTTGTGATGCAGGCCCGAATGAGTGCCAATTCGTGAAAGCCCTCTTCCCATTGCTGAACTACAGTTTTCGCCTACGAAAGAACCACAAAACCAATAAAAACAAACAGTTAAATAACAACTTCCGGTGGCAACCACAAGCAGTGCAGGAAACCTATGGGGCGTTTGGCTAAAGGAATCTTTCCAGAATGGGAAGCTTCAGGAATTGTGAACTGCATTGCTCAATCGGAGGCACCATCACCGCAACCTACTGCTATTACTTAACAGGGTGGCGCGGTTGGATCTACGACATTCGTTCCCGTAACGGGATACCAACCACGGCAGCCACTGGGAACGTAGAGGGTTTCCCGCTGGTCGGCATTCAGCAGGGCAGAAAACATGACTAACAAGAACAATCGCATTCCATGCACGACTCCGAGGTTACTGGTATGGAGTCACGACGTGCTGTTCCTGGGCACCTGTCCCAGCCGCCAGGAGCCCTATCGGACCACCCAGGAGCTCATGGTGGTCTGCCTCGAGGGCAGCCTGACCATCTGGCCCGGGAGCAACGCCCCGGTATCCACCCGTAGCTGCCTGATACCACCAGGCACCTGGCTGGACAGGACGCTTATCGAAGGACACAAACCGGTGCTGGGCATCTATTTCCTGTCACCGTTCTCCCAGGACTACCCCGCCCTCGCCAGCCGGATGACTCATCTGGGCGACGGCCTGTACTGCCACCACCAGGACGAAACCGCCGTTATCCGGGCCATGACCGACGCCAGGAACCGACCGGTCATCACACCGCACGAAGCCCGCACACTGGTTCGGGACATCCTGATTCCCCCGGCCCTTCAGGGCCTGACTTTCCGGGAATACGACCCCCGCGCCCTTACCGTTGCCAGACGCATTCGGGAAGACCTGCACGACGCACCCAGTCTCCCCACCCTGGCGAACGAGGTAAACCTGTCCGAATCGCGACTGGAAAAACTGTTCAAAGAACAGGCGGGCCTGCCCATTACCCAGTACCGGGTTCGCTATCGGGTCTTTATCAGCACCATCATCATGGCGCTGGGCTATTCCATCACCGAGGCGGCCCTGCTTGCCGGGTTCTCCAATTCCGCCCACCTGTCCCGCTGTTATCGCCAGGTCAACGGTGTCACTCCGTCGTCCACCTTTCTGAACAAACCCTATCTGGACTCGGTGCTCGACAAGTCGGCCAAGGCATTGGTCTCCCCGTTCCTTGAAGGCCAGGCCACGGTCTGAAAGTGCACTTTGGCGCCATACTCACGACATGCCGCATTTCCATGAAGCGCGGCAGCTGTGGCGGACAGCCCCTTACCAGGGCAGTTCATCACCGTTGCTGTGCCAGAAGCCCCCGGTATTCTCCAGGTTCAGGGCATCGATACGGTCTGCCAGTCCCCGGGCAGCCTCCTCCGGGGAGATCAGGCCGCCAAAATTGACCATGCGGGTCTTCACGTAGCCCGGGTGGAGCTGTGCCACGGCAATACCCCGGGGTTTGAGGTCCACCGACAGAGACTTGCCGAAGGCATTCAGAGCCGCCTTGGAGGCACGGTAGCCGTAGCGACCACCGGAGTCGTTATCAGCAATGGAACCCATACGACTGGTGATGTTGGCGACCTTGCCGCCCTCCGGGATCAGATCCACCAGGGCCTCCACCACCCGTAGCGGGCCGTAGGCGTTGACTTCCATCTGGGTGCGGATGGAGTCAAAGTCGATGGTGCCCAGTTGCTCATCCTGCAGCAACCCGGCGTTGTTGATCAGCAGGTGGATCTGCTCGCCGGCCAGGGCCTGTTTCAGCTCCAGCACGTCCGCCTCCCGGGTTACGTCGATGCGGTCGATGACTCGGGCGGCCACCGCCTCCAGCTCGGAGGATGTCTGGCGGCAGACGCCAATGACCTGCCAGCCATTAGCCGCATACAGGCGGGCCAGTTCCAGCCCGATACCCCGGTTGGCACCGGTGATCAGTACCTGATTCATGATGTCGCCTCCTGTGTAGTGTATCGTTAAACCTTCACGGCGCAGGATAAGGGAGCCCGATGCACGATCCAACCGCTGACTGGCAGGGCCTGACGCCTCAACAGGCCATCAGACTCCAGCGACAGGCCGCTGGAGAGGTCATTACCCGGGACGATCTGCCCACGGTTACCACGGTGGCCGGCGTGGACGTGGGTTTCGAGGGTCGGGACATCGCCCGGGCGGCCATCGTGGTCCTGCGGCTGTCGGACCTCAAACCCATGGATCATGCCATCGCCCGCCAGCCGGTGCCCATGCCCTACATCCCCGGCCTGCTGTCGTTCCGGGAATGCCCGGTGATCCTCGAAGCCCTTGGCAAACTCAGTCGCAAACCGGACCTGCTGCTCTGTGACGGCCAGGGTATTGCTCATCCCCGACGGCTGGGCGTGGCTTCCCACACTGGCATCCTCACCGGCCTGCCCACCATCGGTGTGGGCAAGAGCCGGCTGACCGGTCGTCACGGCCCAGTGCCGGAGGAGAAAGGGGGCTGGACCGTGCTTGAGGACCGGGGCGACACCATTGGTGCGGTCCTGCGTACCCGCCAGGGTGTCAAACCGCTCTATATATCACCGGGACACCGGATCAGCCTGCCCACGGCCATCCATTATGTAATGGCCTGCGTCACCCGCTACCGGTTGCCGGAAACCACCCGCTGGGCTGACGGCATTGCCTCCGGTCGTGGCCAACGCTGGCTGGACCAGTTACCGGAAAGACCACAGTGGACGGAGTGATGGTTACCGGGACAACCTCTCCCGGGTGGCCAGCCGGCCTTCCCGGCGAATCTCGGCGTTATCATAGCGGCGCTGCTGGTCATCGGTTTCCGGAATGACCGCCGGCACATCCACCGGCTTGCCATGGTCATCCAGGGCCACGAAGGTAAAGAACGCCGACAGAATATGCCGTACCTCGCCGGTATAACTGTTCTCTGCCTCGACCCTCGCGCCGATTTCCATGGATGACCCCCAGCTCCGGTTCAGTGACAGGCTGAACAGCAGGGTATCGTTGCCCTTGGCCGGGGCCCGGAAATGGATGGAGTCCACTGCGGCCGTGACACAGACCCGGGCCGAATGCCGCTCGGCCACCACCAGGGCCAGGCGATCGCATTTGGCCATGATCATGCCACCGAACACCGTGTCCTGAGCGTTCATGTCGTTCGGGAAGACCTTGTAGACGTGTTTGTCGATGGCCGATGCGGCCACCGTCCTCTGATTCTTTTGGGGCATCTCGGAATCGACTCCAGATATCGGGATTGGAACAGGCATGGTCCTACTATAACCCAGCATGTCCGGACACTGCCGAAAACCAAAAAGCCATTTCCGCTTCGACACAACATCGGGAAGACAGTACCCGAGACTCTCCTCATTTGTTCGACCTGGCTTCTCGTGTTCAAACGAAATTCGCTTCCCGTGATAAATGCACGTTTAAGTGCCAGATCGTAAAAGCACGCTCCCTGTTGGAGGGAATACCGTCTGTCGCGGGGGATATGGTTCCCCGACAACAAATCCAACAAAGTACTGCAAACAGGGACAACAACTATGTTTAAACTCTATGCCAACAACCCGCTGCGGTCACTGATCGCAGCCGGCTCCCTCCTGCTGTCCGCATCTGCCTTTGCCGCCGGCGGTGGCGGTGACGATGGCGGTGATGACTGCACCAGCGATTGCGGTTACCAGCGCGGCCCGGACCCCACGGTATCCTTCCTGGAGGCCTCCAGTGGCCCCTATTCCGTACGGACCGACAACGTGTCCAGCTTTGTGGGCGGCTTCGGTGGTGGTACCGTGCACTATCCCACAGGCACCACGGGCACCATGGCCGCGGTCGTGGTTATCCCGGGCTTCGTGTCCGCCGAGTCCTCCATCGACTGGTGGGGCCCGAAACTGGCCTCCTATGGTTTCGTGGTGATGACCATCGACACCAACAGCGGCTTCGACCAGCCACCCAGCCGTGCGACTCAGATCAACAACGCGCTGGACTACCTGATTGAGGAAAACGACAGCAGCACCAGCCCCTACAGCGGCATGATCGACACCAACCGACTGGGCGTTATCGGCTGGTCCATGGGCGGTGGCGGCACCCTGCGGGTAGCGGCGGAAGGCCGGATCCAGGCAGCCATTCCCCTGGCACCCTGGGATACGTCCAGCTTCCGGTTCCGCAATATCCAGACACCGACACTGATCTTCGCCTGTGAGTCCGACATCGTCGCCCCGGTGGGCAGCCATTCCGATCCCTTCTACGAGGCGATCCCGGATTCCACCGACAAGGCCTTCTTCGAGCTGAACAACGGCAGCCACTATTGCGGTAATGGTGACAACAGCTACAACGACGAGCTCGGTCGGCTCGGTGTCTCCTGGATGAAGCTGCATCTGGACCAGGACCAGCGCTACAACCAGTTCCTCTGCGGGCCTGACCACGAGTCCGAATACCGGATTTCCGAGTATCGCGGCACCTGCCCCTACTGAGCAGGGACGTACCGAAAACCTAGTCATATAGGACTGATCGTATCCGGCTGGTTTTCCCTGCCAGCCTCAACGGGTCATGGTTCGCCATGGCCCGTTTTTGTGCGTATCCCCCTGATCGTTGCCACCGACGATCAGCGAACAATAAGTCCGCCACGACTCGACACCCCACGAAAAAGAGCGAGCGCTCGAAACGCCAAATTCCGAGCCATCTCGAAACACAGGTCTCCCGCACCAGGAAGAACGTGACGGGTGCCCCGAAGGGTGCCATTTCGTGAAAGCTGCCCCCTGTCCACCCGGCTACTGTTCATGACCGGGGACGCAGCTCCCTGCCAACAATGCACAACATAACAACACCAAAGGGAAATCATTATGTTCAAGCAGATCGGAAAGAAATCAGCCTTGTCGCTGCTCGCGGCGGGTAGTCTGATGTTCTCGGCTACAGCCCTCGCTGTCGGTGGTGGCGGCGACGATGGCGGTGGTGGTGGCGGTTGCGAGAGCGACTGCGGCTACGAGCGCGGCCCGGATCCCTCCGAATCCTTCCTGGAGGCCTCCAGTGGACCCTACAGCGTGCGCACCAGCAGCGTGTCGAGCTTCGTCAGCGGCTTTGGCGGCGGCACCATCCACTATCCTACCGGCACCACGGGGACCATGGCCGCGATCGTTGTGATTCCGGGCTTTGTGTCTCCTGAGTCCTCTATCGCCTGGTGGGGCCCGAAACTGGCCTCCCACGGTTTTGTGGTCATGACCATCGCCACCAACAGCGGCTATGACCAGCCGGGTAGCCGGGCAACCCAGCTCAACAATGCCCTGGACTACCTGATTGAGCAGAACGACAACAGTCGTAGCCCGATCAACGGCATGATTGATACGGCACGCCTGGGTGTTATGGGCTGGTCCATGGGCGGCGGCGGTACCCTCCGCGTTGCCACCGAGGGCCGGGTCAGCGCAGCCATTCCGCTGGCACCGTGGGACAGCTCAAGCCTGCAGTTCCGCAGCATTGAAACCCCCACCCTCATCTTTGCCTGTGAAAACGACGCAGTTGCATCGGTCAGGAGCCATGCCGATCCGTTCTATGAGGCGATTCCAGACTCCACCGCCAAGGCCTTCGTTGAACTGGATGGTGGCAGTCACACCTGCGCCAACGGCAACAGTGGCTTCGGCGGCACCTACAACGACGTGCTGAGCCGCCTGGGCGTGTCCTGGATGAAGCTGCACCTGGACAAGGACCAGCGCTACAATCAGTTCGTCTGCGGCCCCAACCACGAGTCCGACCGGAACATCTCCGAATACCGGGGCACCTGTCCCTACTAAGGGCATGTTCCTGAAGATTGCAGTGCTGGACCAGGCAACGTGAGGGTCCGATCCGGGCTACGGCAGATCCGTAGCCCGGTTTTTGGTTTCGGGCCACGTCTGTCCACCGACCTTACAGCCGCCACCGCTGCGGATGTTGCTGTCTCAGCATTCCCTGTTCATCCCAGTCATCCCAGCCGGTAAAGGGAATGGCCCTTTCTCCGTCCAACCCTGCCAGGCGGGCACCCCAGTCACTCTTGCCCTGTTCCAAGTGGTCAAGGAACACGGACTCATCCTGATAACGGATACCACCCCCCTGGACCCCGTAGGTGACCTGGGGCGGTAACACGTCATACCCCACATAATACAGTGAAGAGTGAACCGGCCAGAGCCACTCCACCATGTTGCCCGCACGACCGTATGGCATGAACGCCTGCTCCGGTGAGCCGGCAGTCACGGAGCAGATCGCCCGTTTGCCCCGGAAGTGCCCCCGGTCATACCGACGCTGGCCGGAATAGAGCCCGCCATAAACCAGCACCCGGTCGAACCAGCCCTTCAGAATGGCAGGCTGGGCGTGCCACCAGAGCGGAAACTGGAGGATCAGCAGGTCCGCCCACTCCAGCCGTCTGATTTCCCGTCGGACATCCTCGGGCAAGGCGTCCTTTTCATAGTGGCGGCGCTGCTCGGTGAGGGGGGCAAAGTAATCCGCCTCACGCCGGGGGTAGAAATCCGGACGCTCCACCGGGTCAAATCCTTCCCCGTACAGGTCGTCCAGCAGCACCTCATGCCCCTGCTCCCGCAGAGTGGCCGCAGCTACATCCGCCAGACCGCCATTAAAGGACTGCCGCTCCGGGTGGGCCAGTACGATCAATACGTTCATGCCGCGCTCTCCTTTATATGTCCACTGGAGAACAGGCTAGCCTGTCTGATTGAGAACAGGTATTCCCAAAACCTGACAAGTATCTTTTCAAAAATGAACAACCTGAATGCTGCGTCAGGGCTATTGACCACGAATTGATTCGTCAGGTCTCCCGGTGGCTCCGAAAACAAACACCTGCCCTCAAAACAAACAAGAATTTAAAAAATACATGTCGATGAGCTTTCCAAGCATCGGCAATATGCATCTGTCACTAGTAAAAACGTTAGATAATTGTTTTTATTCAATTTTTATAACCTCATCAGTCGACTAACTCTATAACCCCCCCGATAGCGTTGACACTTTATGGCCTAATTCTGGACCTTCGCTGTCGAAGTGCTTTGCGCCGCTTTCGGCTCCATGAGCCCGCAACCCAATGTTTATAAAACATTTTTAATACAGGCACGATTATCGCTTAAAAAATTAACAGATGGCCTTTATCCCCTCTGGTCATTACACCCAGCCCACCTCATCGGGTTGCCAGACAAAGCCAAGGATCTCTGAACTACGGACATTGAGACAGTCTGGTTGTGAAATAAAGCTAATGGATAACATGCTTAACAACTGGAGAATTGCCATGAAAATGAAACTGATCGCCGCGGCAGTAGCGCTGTCGGCCTGGACAGGCGCCACCAGCGCTGTCGTAGTCGAATCCACCGGGAACGATCTTCAAGTACGCCTGGACATTCTTGGTGCATCGGTTGATGCCAATGCAGACCAGCTTCACGACTCGTTTGACACCCACTGGAACATCCTCGGGGGCGGCGCCACAACCACCTTCGTCCTTGAGTTGGCCGGGAAAAAAGGCTCCAACACCTTCGGAATCTACGACAAGGGTAATCCGGCCACCTATGTCGAACTCTTCGCCGGTTCGGACACAGCCGCTGATCAGATCGAACTGACCATTGCCGGCGACGGCTCCGTCCTCAAGGGAGGGATCGACACCCTGATTGATTTTACCGGAGACCAGTTCGGGTTCTATCTGGGTCGCGCAGCGCCGCTGTTCTTTTCAGACAGCACGCTCAATGCCGGTGGCGCTGATCAGATGGCAGCATTCAAGGGCAACGGTACTGATGTGCTGAACCTGCCTGGGCTCGGTGCAACCCTCTGGGAGGAAGACGACTACATCATCTCCTGGGAAGACCTTCCCTACGCCAACTCTGACAAGGATGTAAACGACCTGGCCGTCTACATTCAATCCGTTGCTCACGTGCCGGAACCGGGCACTCTGGCACTGCTGGGACTCGGCCTTGTCGGCCTGGGCGCTGCCCGTCGCCAGAAGCCCTGAAACGCCAACAGAGTTTCCTGGTACATACCAAAGCCATAGGGCAGCCGCCCTATGGCTTTTCTGGTCAGTAGCCAGCTCCGGTAAATCCCCGCCACCGATCTACGGACAATAGCGGCCCCCATCTGGCCCGAGAGCAGCCATTCCTGATTTCCAGCCAATCCCGACATGTCTGTTTCCCGCCGGTGTTCTATCCTGCAATGGGTAGAAGGTAGGGCCACCACACGAAGACACTGGCATAATACCGCTGACGCTGGAGATCAGGATGTGAAGGGACAACAAAAGGTATGGGTGTTGGCGGGCATCCTCTGGGGATTATCGGTGTCGGCGTTTGCTCAACCCGACACCCCGGTGAGTGAAACGGAATTACCGGACGAGAGCGCAGCGCCATCCCCCTGGCTACTCGTCCCAAAGGTGAGCAGCACCCCCAAAGTGGGTACATCCGCCGGCTTCCTGGCCGGTTACCTGTTCAGCCTCGACCAGGATTCCACCTCCTCCATGGTCGGCGCGGTCGGCAGCTACAGCAATACGGACTCGTTCCTGGGAGGGCTGTTTGCCCGGACCTTCTGGAACGGCGACAGCAGGCGCCTGCAGGTCTTTGCCGGTGGCGGCCGGATCAACAACGACTATTCGGATTTCCTGGGTTCGGGGCTGCCGGCCGCCACAACCGACGAGATGAAGGCCTTCTTCACCAGGTATCTCCATGAAATCGATAACCAGTGGTTCGTCGGTGTCCAGGGCGTCTACACCAACTACCTGATTGCGGGTGACGACTTCCGGACCCAGGAAATCCTCAAGTTAGCCGGCCTGAACGGCGTGGACTCCGGAGCCCTCGGCCTGGTCCTGATGTACGACAGCCGCAACAACCAGAATGCGCCTGTCTCGGGTATCCATTTTACCGCCAACAACTTCGCGTACCGGGAGGCCCTGGGAGGTGAGGAAAACTTTGACAGTCTCAATCTCGACTTCCGGCAGTACCTGCCCCACGGTGATGGGCACGTGCTGGCCTATCACGTCAGCGGGCGCTGGACCCATGATGCGCCCAACGGTGGCTATTCCAGCGTAACCCTCAGGGGCTATACCCGGGGGCAATACCTGGCGCCACACAGCACCAGTGTTGAAGTTGAGGAACGCCTGCATGTCCGGAACCGTTTCAGCATCAACCTGTTTGCGGGCGCTGCCTGCCTGTATGGCGATGGTGAGGAATGCGGAGACAGTGACAACCTCTACCTCAGCTACGGACTGGGCGGGCAGTATGTCATCAAACCCTCCGAGAATATGGTCGTTACCATGGACTATGCCAAGGGCGAGGGCGACAACAGCGGTTTCTACCTGCGATTCGGCCAGGCCTTCTAGCCATGGGGTGACCTGGCCCGCTCATCCGAAGAGTCATCCGATTCACCCTCCTCAGGCGCGGTGTCCACCAGGCGCGCGCGCAACCGGGGCAATTGCGAGGGATAGTGCTGCTGGATGAACGTCACCAGTCCTTCCCGGATGGCGCATCGCAGATCCCAGTTCTGGCTGGAATCCGGCGCACTCATCAGGAAGCGGATCTGCATGGCCTGGTCACTGGAATCGGTGACCTGAACCGTCGCCACCTGCCCATCCCACTGTTTCGCGATGCCCAAAAGCCGTAAGAATTCCTCACGCAACGGCTCGACGGGCATGGTGTAGTCCACCCAGATAAAGACCGTGCCCAGCATATCCGCGGTGTTGCGGGACCAGTTCTGGAACGGGTTTTCAATGAACCACTGCAACGGCACGATCAGACGTCGCAGGTCCCATACCCGCAGGACCACATAGGTGGCGGTCACTTCCTCGACCCAACACCACTCACCCTGGACATGGAGCACATCGTCGATACGGAAAGGCTGGGTAAGCGCTATCTGCATACCCGCCAGCAGGTTGCTGAGCACCGGTCGGGCGGCAAAGCCCAGTATGATACCGCCAACCCCGGCGGAAGCCAGCAGGCTGGCACCCACCTGCCGTACCGATTCAAAAGTCATCAGCGCGGCGCCAATGCCTACGATGATGATAAGGATGTTCAGGCAGCGAACCAGGAAACGGGTCTGGGTTTCCACTTTCCGGGCCCGCCTCCACTGCCCTTCCAGCACCGGATTGAGCAGTACGATCACCTCGCCGATCACTGATGTCAGGCGAACCGCCGCCCAGGTCAGGGACAGGATCAGCAACAGTGTGGTCGCCTGTTGCACGGCAGAAAGGAGTGGCAGGTCATCCGGTGACGCATTGAGCATGCCCTGGAGTACCAACAGGCAGGAGACCACGCCCAGTGCCCGGGCGGCCGCGTCCAGGAACAGGCGTGGTACCGTTCTGCGTTCGGTGAAACGCCGGATCAGGGCCAGCGACACCTTGTACACGAGGTAGGTGGCGATCACGGCAAACAGCGCCGACAGGCCCGGTATCAACCACGCCTGCAGATCCGCTTCCACAGCTTGCAGCATCACTGCCTCCATCCCAGTCCAGTATCGATAAACCTACGCGATACACTGCGGAAACGCCAAACCGGCGCCCCCGGGACGCCAACAATCATGAAGTAACGAACATCTTACTGGCGACCGCATCGACTACATTGAGTTTTTAAGGGTTCGATAACACCGGTTCTGACAAACACCCTTGGCATACTTCCCCAGGTTTCTATAGACTTTAAATGCCATTGATTTGCATTTGCCTTTAATTGTATTTAACAGAACGCCCAGCGTAAAAGAAGGAGCGCCTCATGATACGCAAGCTACTGGCATGGTATGACCGCAAGGTTGGCGTGGAAACCGTCGCCGCCCACTGCGATATACCCTGCAAGATCTACGACCCCATCAGCGCCCAGATCGCGGCTCTGAGTGTTCTCCGGTTCATGGACCTGATTGCTGACCTGGACACCAAGGATTTGCTGACGGTGGCCGACCAGGCCCAACTCAGCCGCCTGGTGCGGGAAAAGGAAGATCACGCCGAAAAGGCCAAGCACGAGGTGCGGGTGATCTGGGGCGACTACTTCAAGCAACCCCAGTTCGACAAGTACCCGGATGCCAGCGAGCTGGTACACAACATCATGCTCGCGGGCTCTGCCTGCAAGCAGGGCATCGAACGGGACAAGGGCGAAAAGCTGTTGGCCCTGGTCAATGAATTCGCCGAGGCTTTCTGGACTACCAAGGATGTGGGCACCTTCCGGGCCACCTGCCCGTATCCGCCCCAGGAAACCGTGGTCTACCCGAAGCTGGACTGATGCAACTGAAACTCTACCGGGTAATCGGTGACAGCATGCTGCCGGACCTCGCCGCGGGTTCCTTCGTCGTGACCCTGAGGCATCGCGCTCAGACCCTGCGGGTAAATGATGTCGTCGTTGTGGAGCACGCCATTCACGGGCGCATGATCAAGCGCGTGATAGGCATTGGACAGGACGGAGCCCTGTCGCTGGCGGGTGACAATGCCGCCCGGAGTACCAGCACAGAAGCCCTGGGGCCCATCCCCCCGGAACGGGTGCTCGGAAGGGTGATCTGGCGTATCCCCGGCATCACCGGGAGCACGCCCCGCACCCCGTCATCCCTGCCCTGATCAGGGCTGTTGGCGACCCGCGGCATTAAAGGAATTCAACAGATCCAAACAGGTTGGAGACACACCATGAAACCAAGTCAGAAAATCCTGATCACTATCGCCCTGATGCTGACCACCACCACCGCCATGGCACACCCCGGACATGCCGAAGGCGGCTTCCTCAGTGGTCTGCTGCACCCCCTGATGGGCCTGGACCACCTGCTGGCCATGGCGGCCATCGGCTTGTGGAGCATACGCCAGTCCACTGTCATGAAACGCGGCACGCCCCTGTTCGTCATCGGCGGCATGCTGCTGGGTGCGGTGATGGCCTTCGGCGGCCTTAACCTGCCCTTTGCGGAGATGGGCATCACCCTGTCCGTGCTGATCGCAGGCATCCTGATTGCCTCCCTGGCAAAGCTGCCCACGCTGGTCGGCGCCACGCTGGTGGGGGCCTTCATGGTCTGCCATGGCTTCGCCCATGGCGCGGAAATGCCGGCGGGCGCCACCCTGGCCGCCTACATGGCCGGTTTCTGCATCTCGACACTGGGCATCACCCTGGCGGGAAGTGGCCTGGGCGCCCTGCTGATGAAGGCCGACAACCGCATCACCCGCGGCATTGGCACCGCCCTGGCGGTGACCGGCGCCGTGCTGGCCTCCTGAAACCGGACCCGAACGGCAAAAGGCCGACTTCGGCCCTTCAGAGCCCCGGCCCACCCGGGGCTCTGTCATTCAAGGCGCCGCGAAAATGCCCGATTTATTGCACCTCGGCAACATCAGACCTGTCCACCTTGAAATCACACCTTCCCGGCATAAGCTCAATAGGTACGCGCAACATCTTTCCACCATGAATTCACCGCGCATTCATTACGGAGAGCAACATGGCAGGTGCAAGCGACAGTTACCATGAGCCCATTGAACAACTGACCGACAGGACCCGGGACATGCATCGCGCCCTGGTCTCCGTACAGGAGGAGCTGGAGGCCGTCGACTGGTACCAGCAACGGGCGGATGCCACCACCGACGAGGAGCTCAAGGGCCTGTTGCTCCACAACATGCGGGAGGAGATCGAACACGCCTGCATGGTGCTTGAGTGGCTGCGACGCAACCATCCGGATTTTTCCGCCCAGATGGACATCTACCTCTACACCACCAAGCCGATCCTTGAGGCGGAGGAAGAGGACGCCAACCTCAGCGGCGCAAGCCAGGACACCTCCACCAGGTCGCTGAACAAATTCACCATCGGCTCCATGAAGGGTGAGTAAACGCCATGAACTATCTCAACCGGGAAAATGCCTGTTTTTCGAAAGAGATCTGGGAACGGATTGACGAGGCCGCCATTGGCGCGGCACGGGAGGTTCTTACCGGGCGCCGCTTCCTGGAAGTGGACGGCCCCTACGGCGTGGGCCTGACCGCCATTGAAGTGGGGGAAGAAGACTACTGCCGCCAGCCTGCGCCGGAAGAAGCCGGCGCAGTGCTCAGTCGCGCCAGCGCCATCCCCATGCTGCGCAAGAGCTTTGGCCTGAGCGTCCGCCGGATCGAGGGCTACGAGTCCATGGGCCAGCCCCTGGACCTGCGCTCCGTGGAAGACGCTGCCGAGGCGGTGGCCCGCCGGGAAGAGGAATTCATCTACTATGGTCAGCCGGATTTCGGACTGGAAGGCCTGCTTACCGCCAAGGGCCGCAACGAGGTCAAGTGCGACGACTGGAGCAAGGTGGAACAGGCCCTTAACAATGTGCTCGCTGCGGTTAACCACCTGGACGAGAATGGCTTCCACGGCCCTTACGCCCTGGCCCTGTCTCCCTCCTGGTACAACCTGCTGTTCCGCCGGTACGAGGGGACCGACATGCTGCAGCTCGAACACCTGAAGCGGCTGTGTGAGGTGGGCGTCTTCAAGGCGGAAATCGAAGGTGGGGTACTGCTGGATCCCCGCGTTGGCCGCATCATCATCGGCCAGGACCTGATGACCGGCTATTCCTCCAACGATGGCATCCACCACCAGATGTTTGCCAGCGAGAGCCTGGTCATGCGGGTGGAGGAACCCGGTGCCATCTGCACCCTGATCCGGAAGAAATAGCCACCATGACCACGGAGTCAGACCTTTCCCGGGCACGCCAGGCTACCCGACAGGCGATGACGGAGGTGGAGAGACTGGACCAACGCCAGTCCTGGTGCAGCGACGAAGCCCTGCGCTCGACCCTGCACAACATTGGCCAGCGCAAGTCGGAACAGACCTGGCGAATGCTGGCGTGGTTGCAACACCATGAACAGCACAGCATTCCGATATCGGCTCCGGATCCGGGCCAGCCCGACATGTCAGGGCACGAGTCAGATGCCGGACAACCGGACACTCCGGCCCCGGACGCCCGGCATTCCGGTCAAGTCGATTTACCGGCAGTCGGCACCAGTGATGGTGTACCGGTGATCGAGCGACGGCAGGTCTCCCCGGACCTGATCGTGTTCAGGGTCTCCCGTCCGGCAGGGTTCGAGTTCTCGCCGGGCCAGTCGGTCAAGGTGGGGCTGGATGACCTGCGACGGTCCTACTCCATCGTCTCCGCCCCCCATGAACCGTTCCTGGAATTCTTCGTGGAACTCACCCCCGGTGGCCGGATGTCCGAACGGCTACGAGGCCTTCAGGTAGGTGATTCTCTGGCCCTGGGCACGCCCAAGGGCGGTTTGCGGTTCGATAACGGAATGCGGAACCACCTGATGATTGCCACGGTTACCGGTATTAACCCGTTCATCAGCTTGGTGCGGGATTACCTCCATCACGGGAAACAGGGCCATCAGGTGCTGTTGATGCATGGCGCCAGTTACCAGGATGAATTCGGCTACCGGGAGGAGCTGGAGGCCCTGGCGGATGCACACCCCGACCTGCTGACCTACCTGCCCACCGTCAGCCGGCCGGACGAGCCCCGGAATCAGGGGTGGACAGGGCACACCGGTCGTGTCGACTCTCTGGTGGACGATGTCCTGGAACACCACGGCCTGGGCCCCCGGAACACGCGGGTCTATGCCTGTGGTCATTCCGGCATGCTGGAAGCGGTCGCCGGGCAAGTGCAGCCACGAGGTTTCCGGCTGGAAACCGAGAGCTACGACTGAGCGATTCCCATAACCCGCTACAGGGTTTCCATTACGGACAGGGTCCGGAATTCATCCAGCGCGAACTGGTCCGTCATACCGCTGACCATGTCCTGCATCAGGCGACAACGGCAGTAGCGTTCCCACAGCTCGTCGCTGGCATCATCCGGGGTATTTTCCCTCAGCGTCAGGTAGGCCCTGACGTGTTTGTCGGGAAGGCGTTTGAACAGCCGGCTCTCCACCAGCAGCCCCTTGCGACCGCCCTCCACCAGCCGGTCAAAATCCGCCTTTGACAGCACCAGCAGGGGGCGGTAGTGCTCCAGCAGACAGGAAATAATGCGGTACCCCTGCAATTCCAGGGTTTCCACCTCCGGCACCGAAAACACCTTCTGTACCGCCACCTGCTTCAGGGTATCAATGACGCTGTGACAGGGAGAATCATCCTCCAGGAGCGCCCGGTTCAGGCGGCCGTGGAAGATATCCTCAATGTTGTCGATAAACGCGCCCGCGGCATGGTCCACCAGCGGATGGATCAGGTTGACCCGCAACCAGACAAAGAACTCGTGGTCGGCATTGATGGGTTCCGCCCTGGCCATTCTCAAGGCGCCGTCCACCAGTTCCGCAAAGGACCGGTCCTTTTTCGGGCCCCGGAAGTGGCGTTCCTGGTGATCCTCCGGTCGCTGGTCGGCAAACGCCGACGTCAGTGCCTCCGCCATGGCCGGAAACGTCATGATGCCCTTGTCGACACTGTCCTCCAGGTCCGCCAGGCAATAGGAGATGTCGTCCGCCGCCTCCATGATGTAGGCCAGTGGATGACGATGCCCGGGCTCCATACCCAGGGCCTGTTGCATGTCCGAGATGAACCCGGCTTCCGAAAAATAGTAGCCTGGCTTCTTTCGCAGGTAATGAAGCGGTTCCCCCTTTCCCGGTTTGGGTTCCGTCGCCTCACGGGTGTATTTGAAGATGCTGGCGGCCTGGACATAAGTCAGGTTGAGCTTCTGCAGGTGGCTGATCAGCCGCATCGCCTGGGCATTGCCTTCAAAGCAGGACAACTCCCGGAACAACGGCTGCCTGAGTGGACCGCTGCCGGCATCCCCGGCGAACGGCTCCAGATCCGGGAGGTTGTCCGAAAACCAGCGGGAAATGGCCGCCTCACCGAAGTGACCAAAGGGCGGATTGCCCACGTCGTGCATCAGGCAGGCCATTTCCACCAGGCTTTCCACGGCACGATCCAGCCCCTGCAGGCCATAGCGTTCCGCATCCCGCCCCAGTCGCTTGAACACCATACGGGCAATGTACCGCCCGGTCTGCTGCACCTCCAGGGAATGGGTCAGGCGGCTGCGCACCGCCGCATTGCGCTCCAGGGGGAACACCTGGGTTTTCTGCTGCAGCCGCCGCACCGCCGCCGAATTGATGATCCGCCCCCGGTCGCTCTCCAACTGGTTCTCCAGCTTCCCGATACCACAGACCTTCAGGCTGAACCCGGACGGGTCTTCCTCCCTCGCTCTGCGGTTGTAGGGTCGCTCCAGGGAAAACCGGGGGGCAAAATCAATGGCATTGGTCATGCAGAGGCTCCGTGGCGGCTTCAACAAATCGCGGTAGGGATCTACCAGCTCGCCTCCTTCATACTGCAACCGCAGGCCAAGGTCAAAGTCGTCGCACAACCAACAGTTCCAGCCCCATCATGCCAGCAAGGAAGTGTTCCCTGGCTTAGCCGAGATCGCGTTCATCCCAATGCCAGACGTAGGGGTCAAGGTCCTCAAAGGCGATAAGCGTGGCCCGGGTGGGGGTGGCAAGAATGGTCAGCAGGCAGAGTATTCCGATAGCTACCCAGAGTGTTGCGGCTTTCATGGCTCTCTCCTTCCTGAAGAAAGCTGATCATTTACTGATCGACCAGCGCGTCAACGTCAGTATACGTGACAGGTCAGCTTGCGATAAATATCGCCAGAAAGGTCAGGCATTAACTGGTTGTCATAATGCATGCCACTACACCACGCTATGGTCGGTCGGTGAAAACCGGATGTTCAATCCGATTGATTAAATCAGGCGGATATCTCCGTTATCACTCCGGGAAGCCACTGGGCTATAGTCAAACAAGTTACCCGGCTTCCCCCCAGGGAAGCCCCGTTCGCTAACCATTATGAAAGGAAGCCCAACCATGACACTGAAACTCCAGACCATTATCTGCAGCACCCGTCCCGGCCGTATCGGCCCACCCATCGGTCAGTGGTTCAACAACTACGCCAATCAACAGGGACAGTTCGAAAGCACCCTGGTGGATGTGGCGGACTTCAACCTGCCGGTGCTCGATGAGCCCAACCACCCGGCGATGCAGAAGTACGAACACGAACATACCCTGAAGTGGTCGGAGACGATCGCGGACGCCGATGCCTATGTGTTCGTCATTCCCGAATACAACTATTGCCCGCCACCCTCCTTCGTCAATGCCGTTGACTACCTCTACAAGGAGTGGAACTACAAGCCCTGTGGTTTTGTGAGCTACGGGGGAGCCTCCGGGGGTATCCGCTCGGCCCAGTTGGCTAAACAGCAGGTCACGACGGTGCGTATGATGCCGATGGTGGAAGGGGTCATGGTGCAGATGGCCTGGAATCTTCTCGACGACAAGGGCTTCCAGGCCCAGGACGTTCACACCAGTTCTGCAGCGTCCATGCTGGAAGAACTGAAGAAATGGGCCACTGCCCTGAAGCCCATGCGTCAATAATGGGCAGGAGCGGCCGGTGGGCAACCGGTCGCGCCCTCCTCCTTCTATCCCAGCAGAAACCGTATCAATGCCGCAGCGGCAATGCCCGCACCAATGGCCGGCAAGGCCCGTTGCGAGACCAGCATGATCACCGCTGTCGTCACCAGGGCGACAATCGCTCCCGCATCACCGCTGAACGCCATGGGCACGATGATGGCGATGAGCACGGAGCTGGCCATGGTGTTGATAAAGCTTTCGATACGGGGATTGATACGAACGAACGACATGATGAACACACCACCCCAGCGGGTGGCCAGGGTCACCAGCGCCATCAGTGCGATGATGATCAGTATGCCGGTGGTCGTGGTTTCCACTGTCATTGCGCTCGGCCCTCCGCGTCATGATCACCGGTCCGGTGCGGTTCCAGCCAGAAGAACCCGATCACGCCGCCGGCCAGCGCCCCCACCACCACATGGGTGTTCGGCGGCAACCAGTACCAGGCGGCCAGCGATGCCAGGGCCGCCACCGCCCAGGCCACCAGGGTCCTTGGCGTTTTCCGTCCGCCCAGGGCCATGGCCAGCAGGAAACAGCCCAGCACCATATCCAGTCCCAGGCTGTGGGGGTCCCTGAGCAGACCACCAAAATAGACCCCAAGACCGGTGCCCAGCACCCAGGCAAGCCACAGGGCCAGGCCGCCGCCCACAATGACCTCCAGGTTGCGACGGCCGTTCTGGTATTCCTGCGCCGATACCGCCCAGTTGGCATCGGTGAGCAGCAGAAGCAACGCATACCGTCGCCCGGGGGACATGTCCCGCAGCATGGGATACAGGGAGGCCCCCATCAGCAGATGCCTGGAGTTGATGGCAAAGACCACCGCCATCATGGGTACCAGCGACACCTCGGCGCCCCACATATCCACCGCCGCAAACTGGGACGCGCCGGCAAACACCACCGTACTCATCAGCAATGCCTGCAGGGGTTCCAGCCCTTCCTGCGTCGCCGCCAGCCCGAATGCCGCCCCGAAGGCGATGACAAACAGGGAGATGGGCAACAAGCGGAAGAATTCTGCTCGTACCCGGGGCGGCTGCAGGTGGTAGGAATAGCTGGAGGTAGTCATGTTAGGAATCTAACAGAGTTTTCAGGAATGGGCAGCGGGTGTACGTACATGCCGCAGCCAGCGCCTGTGCGCGCCTTTACAGGCTGCGGCTAACGGAACAGCAACATGCATGCTAAACTGAAAAAGTGCACAAATCATGGACTTTGTCACCTGAGTGAGGGAGGGTAACACCATGATTAACCAGAAACTTCGGGATTTTCTCGACAGCAATGCCGTGAAGTATGAGGTGGAGGTTCACGAACCGACCATCGATGCCTCGCGGACCGCCCAGGCAGCCCATGTACCGGGCCGCGAATTCGCCAAGACCGTCATCGTCAAGGCCGACGGCAAGCTGTTCATGACGGTACTGCCATCCACGGATCAGGTACATCTGGATCAGTTGAAGCAGTCTATGGGCGCCAGGCAGCTGGAACTGGCGGACGAGGACGAGCTCCACACCGCCTTTCCCGATTGTGAAACCGGCGCCATGCCACCCTTCGGCAACCTCTACAACATGGACGTGTTTGTCAGCGAGCATCTGCGCGAGGACGACCACATCGTATTCAATGCCGGCAACCACAGCGATGTGTTGCGGATGAGCTACCAGGATTACGACCGTCTGGTGCATCCACAGGTGCTTCACTTCTGAAGCCTGTACGACCAGCCCTCCAACAGGCGGGCTGGTCGTGCCCGGCACAGTCACCCGGTACCGGGGACCTGGCGCGGGTTTATCCGATTTTGCCTGAAACCTGCCCGGGATCAATATCGGCCACGGGGAAACGATCCATAGTACCCAGGTACGTGACCGGCAATGGAGTATCAGGATGAAACTACGCTTTCTTGGGGGTGTGGGCACGGTAACGGGCTCGCGGTACCTGCTCAGCGATGACAGGCACCGGGTTCTGGTGGATTGTGGCATGTACCAGGGGGTGAAGACGCTCCGACGTCGTAACTGGGCACCGTTCCAGGTGGATCCCCGCACTATCAGCACCGTGATACTGACACATGCCCACATCGACCACACCGGCTACCTGCCGGCGCTGGTCAAACATGGATTTCGAGGCAGCATCTACTGCACCAGGGCCACCCACGAACTGTGCAAGGTATTGCTGCCCGATGCCGGCTTCCTCCAGGAGGAAGATGCCAGGTACGCCCATCGCAAGAAATTCTCCAAACACGAGAACCCGGAACCCCTGTTTACCGAGAAAGACGCCTATGAGGCCCTGAAGTATTTCGAGTCACGTCACTACCACGAACCCTTCGAACCCATACCCGGGTTCAGCGTAACCTTTACCCCGGCCGGACATATCCTGGGCTCCGCCTGTGTCCATGTCACCCACACCGACCATGACCGTACCGTGGTATTCAGTGGCGATGTGGGGCGGCAGGATGACCTTGTCATGCGACCTCCAGAGCCCATCGATCACGCCGATGTGCTGGTGTGCGAATCCACCTATGGTGACCGCCGCCACGCCGACACGGATCCAGAACAGGCGCTGACCGACATCATCAGCCAGACAGCCGGCCGGGGTGGTGTCGTGCTGATACCGGCATTTGCCGTCGGCCGCGCACAAATGCTCCTTTACCTGGTGCATAAACTGATGGCCGAGGGCCGGATTCCTAAGCTTCCCGTCTACCTCAACAGCCCCATGGCCATTCGCGCCACCGAGATCTTCTGCCGTCACCACAGGGAACACCGGCTGAGCCAGACGCAGTGCGAACTGATTGATGAGAACACCCGGTTCGTGCGCTCGGTGGAAGAATCCATAGAACTGACCGGGAGAACATTCCCCTCAGTGATTATTTCCGCCAGTGGCATGGCCAGTGGCGGCCGGGTCCTGCACCACCTGAAGACCCTGCTGCCCAATCCCCGTAACAGCATTGTCTTTGCCGGCTTCCAGGCGCCAGGCACCCGGGGCGACGCCATGGTCAACGGCGCGGAGGCAGTCAAGATCCACGGCGAATACTGGCCGGTCAAGGCACAGATCCATAATCTGGATTCCCTGTCCGCTCACGGCGACTATGAGGAAATCCTCACCTGGCTGGAACAGGGCTTGCTGAAACCGGAGCGGGTGTACGTTACCCACGGCGAAATGGTCGCCGCGGATGTAATGCGCAAACACATCCGCGAGCGTCTGGGCTGGACCTCAGAGGTACCGGAGCTGTTTGAAGAAGTGGACATCTGAGTCCTACAACTCCTCGGGCTCGGGTGGTCGCCCCACCTGGATTCCGGTCAGGTTCTCCTTCGACAGCCCCCGAAACAGGGCAACCATCATCGTGAACACCAGGATGAACATGGGCAGGCCAACCACGGTGATGACCTGCTGCAGGGCGGTCAGTCCCGCCTCACCGGCCAGCACGATCAGCATGGCCGCCAGGGCCCCCTCGGAGACGCCCCAGAAAACCCGCTGATGCCACGGTCCCGGGTCCGGCGTGCCTGTGCACAACATGTCCACCACCAGCGACGCGGAGTCCGATGACGTGGCAAAGAAGATCGCCACAATCACCACCGCCAGCCCCTGGATCAGGGTGGCTGCCGGGAAGTTATCGAAGAACGCAAACATGGCCAGGGGAATGCTTTCCTGCACCGCGGCGGACAGGGACCCCGCCTGGGCGCCCAGGGCGGCCCGGGCCTCCGCACCAATGCCGTCGATTTCCATGGCCGACCAGCCGAAGATGGCGAACCAGATCAGCGTGAAGATGGACGGCGCAAAGAGCACCCCCAGGACAAACTCACGGATCGTGCGCCCCCGGGATATCCGCGCCACGAAAATACCAATAAAGGGCGACCAGGTGACCGTCCAGGCCCAGTAGAACACCGTCCAGCTTCCCTGCCAGCCCCATCCGCCCTCTTCATGGGTGTATTCCGCCAGGGCATCGTTCCAGAAGGCCATGGGCAGGATGTTGGAAATGTAGAGGCCGAAGGTTTCCACAATCGCACGCAGCAGGAACACCGTCGATCCGGCCAGGAGCACGAAGATCATCAGCCCCACCGCCATGCCGATATTGATGTTGGACAGCAGCTTCACACCCTTGTCCAGGCCGGCCACAATCGAACAGACCGCTACCGTGGTAAGTACCACAATGATGACAACCTTGCTGGTCACGGAATCCGGTACCCCCAGCAACTCGTTCAGGCCGGCATTGATCTGCTGGGTACCCAGGCCGATCGACACCGCCACGCCGAACAGGGTGCCGAGGATGGCAAAGATATCCAGGGTCTTTCCGATCGGGCCATAGATACGATCACCGATCAGGGAGTAGAACACCGAACTGAAACGCATCGGCAGGTCATAACGGTAGATAAAGTAGGCGAACGCCAGTCCGGGCAGCGTGAAGATGGCCCAGGTGTGCAGCCCCAGGTGGTAGATGGAGAAACCCATGGCGTCATCGGCGGCCTGCACGGTGAAGGGATCGACGTCGGGTCTGGGTGGATTGGCGAAATGCGAGATTGGCTCCGCCACGCCCCAGAACATGAGCACGGTACCGATGCCCCCCGCAAACAGCATGGTGAACCAGGAGATATTGCCGTAGTCAGGCCGGGCATCGTTGCCACCCAGTCGGATGGAACCATAGCGGCTGATGGCCACCCACAACAGGAACACAACCCAACTGGTCACCCCGAAGATAAAGAACCATCCCAGGTTGGTCACGATCCAGGCCCGGCCTGCCCCGAAGGCGTCACCGATAGGCCCGGGAGCCACCAGCAGGGCAACCAGGAAGGCCACCATGATGCCGGCGGACACGAAGAAAATGGTCGGATTGGTCCTGAGCCCGAGCTTTCTCGCCAGTGCTTCCATCACCTGCCCTCCCCTTTTTTGTTACAGGCTCTTTGCTGAAAGGTAGGAGGCATGGAGCCGATAGGCCAACTAATGAGTGAAAATTCATCTTCCCGGTGACTGGAACTCACCGGTCTCCTGCATCCCCCTTACCTTCAAGCCACTCCCGAAACCACTGTTCACGGAGGTTGACAGTCTGGGAATACCAGCGATGGTCACGGATAACCGCCTCGTCCATATGATCTGGCGCGGTGGGCATATGGGCCCGCATGGGGATGCCCGCCTCCACATGGAGCCCAACGCGACGCCGGGCCGAGTGGCGGGCGGGACCGTAGCTGATCCGGTTGGCCTGGGCGGCCATGTTCTCCGTACGCGTGGCAAAACCGATAAACTGCCGGGCCAGGTCCGCCTGGTCCGTGCCCCGGGGGATGGCCCAGCTATTGAACCCCACCAGTTGTCCGTCCCAGATCACGGAAATGGGTGCACCCTCCATCACCTGGGCCTGGAAGAAGCGCCCGTTGTAGCCGGAGGCCATGGCCACTTTGCCACTGGTCAACAGTTCCACCGGCTCGTCACCCCGGGTCCACCAGACAATCTCCGGACGAATCCCGTCCAGGCGCCGGAACGCCAGGTCCAGCCCCCGTCGTGTGCTGAGCAGGTCATAGAGTTGCTCCCGGGGCACCGACAGGGACAGCAACGCCCACTCCAACAGGCCCACGGGGGCCCGCCGCAAGGCCCGCTTGCCGGGAAAAGTCTCCAGGTCGAAGAAATCCTCCACACGACGGGGCTTTACCCCGGGAAAGGCCCGGTCGTCGTAGGCAATGACGGTTGAAAACACGATCTGGGTGATAAAGCAGGGATCGATGGCACCGTCCATGAAGTCCTGCTCCGGTGCCGTGCCATCGGGGGCCGGTTCCAGGATGTCCGGGGAAATCGGATCCAGTAATCCTTCATCGCAGGCGGCCCGGGCATCCGACTGGATCATGTCGATGACATCCCATTCCACCTGGCCGCTGGCAAGATGGTCACGAAGCACCTGCAGGCCACCGTCGTAGGCCACGGTACGCACCTCGATACCGGTCTGCTCGGTGAACGGTTCAAAGTAGGCCTCCCGCTGGCTGCCCTCGTAAGCCCCGCCCCAGGTGGCCACGGTCAGTACCCGATCTTCATCGGCCACCCCCAGGGCAGGCAGGAACAGCAGCGTGAACAGCAACCTAGGCAGCCTCATTCTCCTCCTCCCGCAGGTCATGGACGATTTCCAGGTAGGCCCGGATCACGGCTTCCTCCGGTACCACGCCAATCAGGCGGCCATCGTTTCCCGTCAATGGCACCGCCTCGCCCAGGAATCCCCGCAGCAGCTCCATGGAGCGCCAGACGGTGGTGTCCTCCTGGAATCGCGTCACATCGGTCATGACGCGAGGGTCTATGGCGGTGTCGGCGGTTGCGGATACCAGTTGTTGGAGCCTGACCATCCCCCGGAACAGACCATCGCTGTCCAGCACCATGGCCTCGGTACGGTTATCGTCCACCAGCCGCTGCCGTACCGTTGCCACCGTCTCGCCCAGGCGTGCGGTGGTGAAGGCGCGGGTGTGGTAGTCCCGGATCGGATGGCTTTCCAGGATTGCCTTGTCGCGCCCCAGGGACAGGTCAAAACCACGGGCCCGGAGCTGGAGGTCAAACAGCGAGCGCCCCATCACCCGGTAGGAGATCAGGTTGGAGAACACCACCGCCACCATGGCGGCAATGGTCAGGTCATAACTGCGGGTCAGTTCGAACACAATCAGGATAGTGGTGAGCGGCGCCCCGATCACCGAGCTGGCCAGGGCCATCATGCCGCAGATGGCATAGACCTCCAGTCCGGAATACGGCAGCGGCAACAGGTATGGCAGCACCAGGCCATAGAAGGCTCCGAACAGGATGCCGATCAGCAGGGCCGGGCTGAATACGCCCCCGACAAAGCCGAAACCGATACACAGGGCGGTCACCAGCAGTTTGGCGGCAATGATCAAGGCCAGCTCCCCCACCCCGAAAGCTCCCTCAATGGTGGCGAAGCGCAGGGTTTCCTGGCCAATGCCCAGTACCTCCGGTATCCACAGGGCCACCAGCCCGAGTATCGCGCCTGCCGTTGCCGGCTTCAGCCACGACGGCACCGGGTAGCGCCCGGCCAGGGAGGCACTGGCCCTCAGCACCAGCATGAAGGTGACGGCCAGGCCCGCGCACAGTACCCCCTCCAGGGCGAACAGCACAAACTCGTAGCTGTGCTCCACCCGCCCAAAACTGACCAGGAACAGGGCCGGACGGTCGAAGATCACATTGGCGATAATGTAGCCGGTAGCTGAAGCCACGGTCACCGGGGCAAAGGCCCGCAGGGAGTAGTGACGCAGGATCACCTCATGGGCAAACACCAGCCCGGCAATGGGGGCATTGAAGGCCGTGGCAATGGCCGCCGCCACCCCGCAGGCAATCGCAATGGAACGCTGGTGACGCAGGTTGAGCCGGATCCGGCCAGCGACGTTGCCGAACATGGCCCCCAGGTACACCAGAGGACCATACTGCCCCACCGAGGCCCCACACCCCAGGGACACCAGCGCCGCCAGGGTCGAGGCCAGGCCGCTGCGGAACGAGGGGGCGGGACGGCGGGTCTGGGCCGCGAGGATGGCATCCGGTGGTGCCAGCGCCCGGCGCTCCTGCACCAGCCAGCGGACTATCAGCCCCACCAGCAGCCCCCCGACCGCCGGTACCGCAACCGTCGCGGCCACCACCAGCAGGTGATGGTCCTCCGCCTGGATGCGGGCATAGGGCGATACCAGCAGCACATCGTTCAGCCACAGCACGGCATCCACGAATCCGATGGCGGCCAGCGACGCGATACTGCCCACCACCACCGCGACCACCGTCACCATGGCGATCTGATAGACCGTTCTCTGAACGTCCTGCCTGTCCATCGTACCGACCCAGTCCCAGTGTGCCCCGGGATAGACACTGTCATTTCAATGTAGCAACGGCAGACCGTCAGGACCACACGGCTCCGGAGGACATCGAAAAAGCGGATGAACCTTTACCCCACGGGTAATTGCGGCCATGTCCTTGCCTGTAGTATATTTACTTCACATATGAAATATATTGGAGAACCATGGACAAGCGTCTTTTCTACCTGCTCAACATGGCCCGTCACCGGGTCTACCGGGTGGCGGACCAGCAGTGCGAGGAAGCCCTGGATGTATCCGTCACCCAGCTTGGCGCCCTGCTGGTGGTCGCCGCCAATGAAGGCTGTCAGCTCAAGGAAGTGGCGCAAAGCCTGAACCTCAACAACTCGGCCCTCACCGGCCTGGCCGGTCGCATGGAACAGCGCGGCCTGCTGGAGCGCCGGGCCTGCGAGGAAGATGGCCGCTCCAGCCGCCTGCACCTGACCGACCTGGGGCGACAGAAGATTGATAGTGCCAAACCCATGATCCAGGCGTTGAACGACCACATGACCGAAGGATTCAGCAACGACGAGATCACCGTGATCCTGCGTTTTCTCAACCGTCTCGTCGAAGAATTCTGATGACCACACAGGAGTCCAACAATGAGCGCACAGGAATCCGCCCTGCAGGACGTTGTCCGGCAGGATGTCACGCTGACCACCGACGGTGGCCATCAGCTCAGCGTCCGGGTATTCCCGGCACAGGAGGCCCACTCCGTGGTTGTAGTTGCCGGCGCCATGGGCGTGGGCCAGCATTGTTACGAGAAGTTCGCCCGCTTCCTGGCTGGCCGGGGGTTCACCGCCATCACCTTTGACTACTTCGGTAGCGGCGTCTCCCTGACCACCCCCATGAAAGACTGCCCGGTACGCCTTACCGAGTGGGCGACGGAGGACTGCCAGGCGGTAATCCGGTTTGCCCGTGACCAATACCCCAGCCAGCAACTGCACTGGATCGGCCACAGCGTCGGGGGCCAGCTGCTGGGCCTGACCCCCAACGCCAACGACCTGGACAACATCGTCACCATCGCCTGCGGCAGTGGATACTGGCGCGAGAACGCGGCGCCCACCCGGCGCGTGGCCTGGCTGCTGTGGTACTTCCTGGCTCCGGTCAGCCTGCGGCTACTGGGTTACTTCCCGGGCAAGCGGCTGAACATCGTTGGTGACCTGCCCCCCAATGTCATACGCCAATGGCGGCGCTGGTGCCTCAACCGGGAGTACTCGGTGGGTGCCGAGGGGCCGTCGGTCCGCCAGCAATATGCAGAAGTGCGGGTTCCCATTACCACGGTGGCCTTTACCGACGACGAAATGATGTCCCGACGCAATACCGAATCCCTCCACGGGTTCTTCAGCAACGCGCCGGTGACCCTGCGTTTCATCGATCCGGCCGACATCGGCGAGACACACATCGGCCATCTGGGCTGGTTCCGGGAGCGATACCGGGATTCGCTATGGCGGGAGCACTTGCTCCCGCTGTTGCAGTAGGGAGTCACGGCTTCCAGTTCGCCAGCAGTACCCCGGCCATCAGGACGCCAACGCCCAGCCAGATTTCCAGGCCAAAGCGTTCACCGAAGAACACATAGCCCAGGAGCAGGCCCGCCGGTGCGATCACGAATCCGATCTGACTGAGGAACACCGGCGACGAGCGGCGCTGGAGCTCAAAGAACCCCAGATAGGCCAGCGCCGACAGCACGGCCTGGGCGACGAGCACCGGCACAACCTCCCACCCGGGAACCAGAACATCACCGGCACGCCCGGAGGCCACCAGCACCACGCCCACCAGCAACGCGCCGCTGAGCAGCATACCCGGCGCCAGGTCACGGGCCCCCGCCCCCACCGGCCAGGCCACGGTGCGATAGACATTGCCGATGGCCAGGGACAGCGGCACCAGCAGGCCAAACAGCATCCATGGCAGGGCGTCCACACTGATGCCGTTGCTGTCCGGAACCAGGATCCGAACGCATCCCAGCACCCCCAGCAACAGGCCTGCCAGACGGAGCACACTGACCCGATCCAGGCGGATCATCACCGACAAGGCGTAGGTAATAAGTGACGGCAGTGCGTAGAGGGTGGAAGTAAGCCCCGAACCTACCTGTGCCACCACCAGGAAAGCGATGGCATTGGGAATGGCAATCGCGGTCAGGCCGCTGACGAGGAAATACCGATAGCTGCCCGCAGGCAGGCTGCCTGGTGTTGGCCGGCGCCACAGCCACAGCAGGGCGCCGCCGCCAAGGGCCTGCCAGAAGGCATAGGCCATGGCGGACATGCCGGCCTCCATGGCGATACTCGCCAGAGGCAGCATCAGGGCGATCAGGAAGCCGACGGCGACCAGCAGCAGGTAGGCCAGGGGATCCCTTCGGGGTGCGGCGATGGCGTTGGCCTGCATGACAATAACTCCGGAACAGGTGAGAGAGTCCCCATTGTCATCGGCATAGCATCGGACATCGCCCCGTTTTTTGGAAAAACACTTTTTACCTGTGTCAGACTTGTCGTCTCCCACCACAGCAGGCATAGCCATGGACCGACTCAAGGGCATCGAGTACTTCAAGCGTATTGTGGAGCTGGGCTCCTTCACGGCGGTGGCCGAAGAGTTCGGCTGCTCCAATGCGGTGATCTCCAAGTACGTGCGCTTCCTGGAGGACTGGACCGGCACCCGCCTGGTCAACCGCAACACCCGCACCATCCGCATGACTGAGGAAGGCCTGGCGTTCTACGATTACTGTGTACAGGTGCTGACCGGCACCACGCAGATGCTGGATTCGCTGAACGAGCAGGACACGCTTGACGGCACCCTGGTGGTGGCCTGCCCCGTCTCCCTGTCGGTCCGGATCCTCGCACCGGCCCTGTTCCGCTTCCAGCAGAAGCACCCGGAACTGGTGGTCCGGCTGCGACTCAGCGATGAAATGACCAACCTCATCGCCGAGGGCGTGGACCTGGCGGTCCGCGGGACCGGCACCCTCGACGACTCCGCCCTGATCGCCACCAGGGTAGGCGATATGCCCCGCTGCCTGGTGGCGTCCCCGGATTACCTGGCCTGCCACGGTACACCGCAGTCGGTCCAGGAACTGGCCACGCACCGGTGCCTGATCTTCAGCCTCAGCCAGGACAGCCAGCAATGGGAGTTTGGCGACGGCCGGGAGCGCCAGACGGTTGCCGTCAACGGGCCCATCATCGCCGACAATTCACTGATGCTGGTCGAGGCCGCCAGGGCCGGACTGGGCATTGCTCTGGTTCCCAGCGGCTATGTGCAGTCGGAGTTGCTCGCTGGCGACCTAACCACAATCGACCTGACCCCGGCACCTGCCCCAAGGACCATCTACGCGGTCTACCCGGCCCGCCAGCACCTGCCACGCCGGGCCCGGCTGTTTGTCGATCACCTGAAGGAAGAACTGGCGACCTGATTCCGCCAGGCGTTTCGTGAAAAGTCCTTTTCCGGATCAGGCCTGTATCCAAGTCCTGGAAACCGTCAGTCTGGCTCCCGATCTCGCCGCTTCCCGAACCGTGTTCACCATGGGAAAGCGGCCCACCCAGACCAAACCGGACAGGGGACTCCCATGCAACTGATCGACGCACTGAACTGGCGCTATGCCGCCAAGCGAATGAATGGCCAGGCCGTACCCGACGAGACGGTGGACACCATCGTGGAGGCCGCCCGGCTGGCACCATCCTCCTATGGCCTGCAGCCCTACACCGTGCAGGTGGTGAAGGACCCGGCGCTGCGGGCCGCCATCCAGCAGAAGGCGGCTCCCCAGCCGCAGCTTACCGAAGGCTCCCACTTGCTGGTATTTGCCGCCTGGAACCGGATCACCGACCGGGAAGTGGATAGGTTCATCGAACTGATTGCCCGGGAGCGGAACCAGTCCAGGGATGAACTGAAGGGGTATGCCGACACCATCAAGGGTACCGTCAACGGCCTTGCCACCGACACGGAGAAAGGTCACTGGGCTGCCCGCCAGGCCTATCTTGGCCTGGGCATGGCACTTGCCGCCGCGGCCATGGCCCGGGTCGACGCCACCCCCATGGAAGGCTTCGATCCCCATGCCCTGGACCAGGTGCTGGGCCTCCCGGAACAGGGGTTGCACAGTGTGGTCATCGCCACCCTGGGCTACCGGGATACGGTACAGGATACCCTGGCCACCGCGAAGAAAGTCCGCTGGCCCCTGGCGCAGTTCCGCCAGCAGGTCGGGTGAGAATACCCGGACTCAGGCCGACGCCCCTGCCGGAGAAAAGGCATCAAATCGTTCTGCCAGGAAATCAATCAGCGCATTGAGCCGACGGGGGCGGAACCGGGTATTGGGATAGACCATCCAGACGCCACTGTAGGGATCGTGGAACTCATCCATCACCGACACCAGTTGGCCGCTGTCCAGGGCGTCAGTCAGATAGTAGTCCGGGAGCTGGACCAACCCCAGCCCCCGGATGGCGGCGTCCAGCAACACATATCCTGAATTGGCCCGGAAGCTCCCGGAGACCGGGAGTCGTTTCCGGTCTCCCCCTTCGTACACGTTCCAGAAATCATTGGTGCCCCGCAGGCAATTGTGTCGGGCCAGGTCCTCCAGGGAAGTCGGCACCGGGTGACGACGGAAATAGTCGGGGCTACCACAGATAAACTCGCTGCGGTCGCACAGCCGACGGGACAGCATGGACGAATCCTCCAGCTTGCCCATGCGGATGCCCAGGTCGAAGCCTTCTTCAATCAGGTCTACATTACGATTGGTGAGGAACAGGTCGATTTCGATACCCGGGTGCCGGGCTGCAAACTCATTGATAAAAGGCCCCAGGAACTTCTGCCCGAAGGAGGTCGCGCAGGTGATCCGAATCTGTCCCGTCAGGCGACCGTGCTCCTGGTTCAGGGTGCCTTCCGCCGCACGTATTCGCTCCAGGGCGGCGGCACATTCCGCGTAGAATGGTTCCGCCTCCCGCCGCAACCTGACTGTGCGAGTGGTGCGGAACAGCAGGTTGACGCCCAGTTCCTTCTCCAGGGTGGCTATCTGGCGGCTGATATGGGAGGCCGATACCCTCAGTTTTGCGGCGGCGGCGCTGAAGCTGCCCTTCTGGACAACCGCCACGAAGGCTTCGATGGATTCCAGGTGTTTCATGGTACGACTGCCATTGACTGCAAACAGGGGATTATTGTCGCTGAGCAATAATGATAAAGATAGGCGCACCACCGTGAAAAATACCGCTGTTATTCTTGGCGCCGTGATCTGGCCATGAAAGCCAGCCAGACAACCATTTCCCGGGAGTCGTTTTCATGCAGCAACTCGAACAGATTGCCCAGAACAGGGTGTTTGATGGCGTGGTAACACGCTACCGGCATCCGTCTGCCTCGACGAAGACAGACATGACCTTCTCGATCTTCCTGCCGCCCCAGGCCGAACACCAAGAGGTACCGGTGCTCTACTGGCTGTCGGGGCTGACCTGCACCGACGAGAACTTCGTGCAGAAGGCCGGGGCCTTCCGCCTTGCCAGTCAGCTCGGGCTGGCCATCGTCTGCCCGGACACCAGCCCCCGGGGAACCGACCTGCCCGGCGAGCATGACAGCTATGACTTCGGCTCCGGGGCCGGTTTCTACGTGAATGCCACCCAGGCCCCCTGGAGCGAGCACTACCGGATGTACGACTACGTGCTGGAAGAACTGCCGGCGATGATCAACGAGCACTTCCCGGTCAACGGCAAGCGCTCCATCAGCGGCCACTCCATGGGCGGCCATGGTGCCCTGGTGTGCGCCCTGCGCAATCCCGGCGCCTTCGAATCCGTTTCCGCCTTTGCCCCCATCGCCAACCCGAGCCAGTGCCCCTGGGGCCAGAAGGCCCTGGGCGCCTACCTGGGACCGGACCGTGACGACTGGCGGGAATGGGACGCCAGCAGCCTGATCCGCCAGGGCACCAGCAAACTGCCCCTGCTGGTGGATCAGGGCACCGCGGATCAGTTCCTGGAGGAACAACTGCTGCCATCCGCCCTGCAAGCCGCCTGTGCCGAGGCGGAACATCCGTTGGACCTGCGGATGCGTGAAGGCTACGACCACAGCTATTTCTTCGTATCCACCTTCATGGACGACCACTTGCGCTATCATTCCAGGGCACTGGGCCTGGATATTTCTGAATAACGAGGAGACATTCCATGATCAAATCCCGCGCTGCTGTCGCTTTCGGGCCCAACAAGCCCCTGGAAATCGTCGAAGTGGACGTCGAGCCACCCAAGGCCGGCGAGGTGCTGGTGCGCATCGTCGCCACCGGCGTCTGCCACACCGACGCCTACACCCTGTCCGGCGCCGACCCGGAAGGCCTCTTCCCTACCATCCTCGGGCACGAGGGCGGCGGTATCGTGGCTGCCGTGGGTGATGGCGTCACGTCCGTGGAAGTGGGTGACCACGTGATTCCGCTGTACACCGCCGAATGTGGCGAGTGCAAGTTCTGCACCTCCGGCAAGACCAACCTGTGCGGCTCGGTCCGGGCCACCCAGGGCAAGGGCGTGATGCCGGACGGCACCAGCCGCTTCAGCTATAACGGCGAGCCGCTGTACCACTACATGGGCACGTCCACCTTCTCCGAATACACTGTGCTGCCGGAAGTCTCCCTGGCGAAGATCCCCAAGGAAGCCCCCCTGGACAAGGTGTGCCTGCTGGGCTGCGGCGTGACCACCGGCATCGGTGCCGTGCTCAATACCGCCAAGGTGGAGGAAGGCGCCACCGTGGCCATCTTCGGCCTGGGCGGCATCGGCCTGGCGGCGATTATCGGCGCGAAGATGGCCAAGGCCGGCCGCATCATCGCCATCGACATCAACCCGGCCAAGTTCCAGATCGCAGAAGAGTTGGGCGCCACCGATTTCGTGAACCCCAAGGACTACGACAAGCCGATCCAGGAAGTGATCGTGGAGATGACCGACGGCGGCGTGGACTACTCCTTCGAGTGCGTGGGCAACGTCCAGCTGATGCGTTCCGCCCTGGAGTGCTGCCACAAGGGCTGGGGCGAGTCCATCATCATCGGCGTGGCCGGAGCTGGCGAGGAGATCAGCACCCGCCCGTTCCAACTGGTCACCGGCCGGGTCTGGAAAGGCTCCGCCTTCGGCGGCGTCAAGGGCCGTACCGAGCTGCCGGAATACGTCAGGAAAGCGGAAAGCGGCGAGATCCCGCTGGACACCTTCATCACCCACAACATGAAGCTGGAAGACATCAACGAGGCCTTCGAGCTGATGCATGAGGGCAAGAGTATCCGGACGGTGATCCACTACTGATCCAACGGTACCGAAAAAGCCGCCGGGCACTCCACTCGGCGGCTTTTCTGGTTTGCCAGCGTCCCTTCTGATCAGTTCGCTGTTCGACTGCCTGCCGTCTCAAGCCCGCGACGATGGAAGATCAGCGCTACCGCAATCGCCGGAACAATCAGTACCGCACTGATCGCCGACAGTTGCAGGTTGCTGAGGGGCACCGGCCCACCGCCGGGCACCGCCAGCAGCAGACCACCCACGATCAGGGCCAGCCGGACCGGCCATTGCAGCACACCGCTGGCCGCCAGGTTACCCACCCCCAGCAACCAGCCCTGCATGGACCCGGCAATCAGCACCACGCCGGCCAATGCCTGCAGGATGACCACCAGCACCTCGTTCCAGCTACCCTGGAAGATCAGCGCCGGATTCAGCACAAACAGGAACGGGATAAAGTAGATCACGCTGCCCAGACGCATGGCCTGGATGCCCGTCTCCATGGCGCGGGCTCCCGCCACCGTGGCGGCGGCAAAGGCCCCCAGGGCCACCGGCGGCGTGATAAAGCTGAGCATGCCCCAGTAGAGGATAAACAGGTGCACCGCCAGCGGATCCATACCGCCGCCGTTCACCAGCGCCGGCGCCAGGGCCACGGCCAGGAAGATGTAGGCAGCGGTCACCGTCATGCCGATGCCAAGGATGAAGCTGGTCAGCGCCCCCATCATCAGCAATACCAGCGTGTTGCCCCCGGCCAGGTAGATCAGGTCGTTGGCAATGGTGCCCGACAGACCGGTCACCGACAGTGCCCCCACCAGTAGCCCGACCCCCGCCAGGATCGCAATCAGCTCAGCGAATAGCTTGCCCGCATCGAAGAAGAAATCCTCCACGTCCTGCCAGGCCCAGCGCTGGTACGGCAGCACCTGGTTGATCACCAGCAGCAATGCCGTGGCATAAAACGGGGCGGTGGCTTCCTGACGCAGGAAGAACAGCATCCAGATCAACAGCACGAACACGAAGATGAAGTACCACCCTTCCTTCAGGGTCTCCTTCAGGGACGGCAGTTCCTCCGCCGCCAGGCCCTTGAGGTCATAGCGGGCGGCGTAGGCGTCAATCTGGATAAACAGGCCGAGGAAATACAGCACCGAGGGCACCACGGCGGCCAGCGCAATGGTGCCGTAGGGAATGTTCAGGAACGCCGCCATGATAAAGGCGGTGGCTCCCATCACCGGTGGCATCAGCACGCCCCCGGTGGAGGCGCAGGCTTCCACCCCCGCTGCGTAGGATTTACCGAACCCCACCCGGCGCATGGCGGGAATAGACATGACCCCGGTGGTCATCACATTGGTAATGACACTGCCGCTCATGGAGCCCATCAGCCCACTGGAGAACACTGCCACCTTGGCGGGACCACCACGGACATGGCCCAGCAGCGAGAAGGCCAGGTTGATGAAAAATTTGCCACCACCGGTCTTCTGCAGGGCAACCCCAAACAGCAGGAAGCCGATGACCAGGTTGGCAAAGGCCTGCAGGGGAATCCCCATGATGCCCTCACGGCTCATGGCCAGGTAGATGGCGGTCTGCTCCGGTGACGACGGGAAGCCCTGTATCGGCCCCGGCACCACGTCCGCGAAGATCGGATAAAGACTCGCCAGCCCCACGATAATGGCGATGGGCAGCCCCCCGGCCCGGCGAATCGCCTCCACTACCGTGACCCAGAACAGGAAACTCATCACCACCGCATACTGGGGCGCGGCGTATTCCCAGCCCTGGTCGAGGATCGGTTCCGCATTGACCACGAAGAACCCGCAGATGCCCGCCGACGCCACGAACAGCATGATGTCATACCAGGGGACGCGATCCCGGGCCGCATAGCGGTTCATTGGCCACAGCAGGAATACCAGCGGCAGCATCAGCGCCACCACCGTGTAGAAGAACTGGCTCTCCACCTGCGTGACCACATTGATCAGTTGCAGGTTGAACAGGTAATCGATGGTAAACAGTGTCAGCGCCAGGGTGAAAAGGCGCGGAACCCACGGCCAGAAGCCGCCCGGTCGCCGGATACCGGAGACGTTGTCCCGGTCCGGGGAGGTTGCGGGTGCTTGGGTCATAATGCAGCAACTCCTTGGAGGAAACCCGGCGGGAGACCATCAGGTCCCCCGCCACCAGGAAGGACATCGCAGGCGAGGGGCCGGATTCACCCCCACCCGCGACACCGGTCAACCGCCGGAGAACTCAGCGGAAGATCGGATTCATCCCGGCTTCCTCCAGTGCCGCGGCCCGGGCCTCCATCCAGGCGCTGCGGAAGGCTTCCTCGTCATCCGGCGTATCGCCAGCGGTGAAGGAATCCCAGGTGTCCAGCAGGATCTGCTGGCGCTGTACCAGCCTGTCCTGATGCGCCTGCATCTCGTCGGTCCAGTGACCGATGTCCTTGTAGTACTCCACCACCGCATCGTGGAACGGGATCACCCACTGCATGTTCTGGTTTTCCAGGGCGTAGCCCTCATTACCCGGGGCGGCGTCCTTGTACTTGTCGTAGTCCTCAGTGAAGACTTTCACCATGCTCTCGACCAGCGTGTTGTCGGCATCGGCGTTGGCCACCACGATAGGGTAGGGATAGCTGGAGCCGATCCACGGATCATCCTTGCTGATGCCGGCACCGGAGGTCACCTTGTGGGGCTGGAAGTAAGGGGCAACCTCCTTCAGCCGTGCCCAGCCTTCCTTGTCTTCCGGATCCAGGGTCAGCCAGGTGATACCACGGGGACTGGCCGCCAGTTGCTGGGGCCCGCCGGCCACGGAAACCGAGAACGCGGTATCGGTCTGGTCGGCGACAATACCCTCGAAGGAGCGGCCATAGCCGGGAAACTCCACCCGTTCCACGTCATCCCAGGTCAGGTCGCCAAAGGCCAGCATGGCTTCGGTGCCCAGGTTGAGGGCGTCATCACCGCGAATGTAGGACACCCGCTTGCCCTTGAGGTCGTAGGGGGTTTCCACACCGATATCGCCGGCCACGGCAATACTCAGGCCAAAGCTGGCGATGGAGGTGGTCACCACCCGGATCGGCTGCGGTCCCCAGTTCTCATCCGCGAACAGCAACACGCCCTCGGCACCGTAGAAGGCGGCAATCCCGCAGGCACACAGGGGCACACGACCCATCTTGAGGGGAGTCATCCGGGAGACATCGTTCTCACCCGGCAGGATGCGCATGGACACGCCATACTCGTTCTTCAGCAGGTTGCCAATGGAAACCATCTGGCTGTAGCCGGCGGAACCGGTTCCATAGGCGGTCATTCCAAGAGTGTTGGGCAACTCGACACCGTCGGCGCTGAAAGCCAGGATCGGGGCTGCCGCCAGGGCAAAGGCGAGCAGATGCCGCTTGATGGTAGGCATGGTTAGTATCCTCTTGTTTGTTGTATTTGTGATTAGAGTTTTCGCAGAGCGAAATGTCATTTTGTTAGGCCAAATTCACTTTAGGACGTAATTGGACAAACTTCAATTCGGGAATGGCAGGGCCCCGACGGGGACGCCACCTGTGTCAGGGGATTTCCAGGGCCTCGACAATGGCCTCACACACCGCCTCCTGATTTCTTCCCGAGGCCTGGACCGTGACGTCGGCATAGTGGCGATACAGCGCCAGGCGTTCATCAAACAAATCCGGGAAGGACTGATCCGGCCGCCGGGATATCCCGCGTTTGCCATGGTCACCGATGCGTCGCATGACCTCGTCCAGAGGAATATCCAGAAAAACAACCTTGCCGTTTCTGGCGAGATGGTCCATGGCCGCCTTGCTGTAGACAGCGCTACCACCGGTTGACACCACCTGGCGCTGAACGTCCATCTGCAACAGGACATCCTCTTCCACCTGTCTCAGCGCCTGGTACCCGTCGGCATCCACAATGTCCTGCAGGGTGGCCCCCGCATGCCGCTGGATCAGCAGGTCGGTATCCACAAACCCCAGGCCAAGCCGCTTGGCGAGCAGCACGCCAACGGTACTCTTGCCGCTTCCCGGCATGCCGATGAGAATAATGTTGGTTTTCGTCGCAGTCATTCGTCAGGCCCAGTTCAGGGTCTTCGGCTCGTCCAGATGCTCGCAGAACAGATGCCCCACTTCCGGCACCGCGTAGTAACGGTCACCGCGCTGAGGCCGACGGGCATTGAATTCAGTATGGCTGATTCCCACCTCCCACAGCTCCTCGCAGGCCCAGCCGTCGGGCTTGAGCTCGATGCGGACTTCCGCGCCGATTACATTGATGGCCTCGATGCGGAACGGCAGGTGGGCCTCGCTGGTCGGCTGCTGGGTCAGGCGCACTTCGTGGGGGCGCAGGTAGAGCTGGGCGTCGTCGTCATCGCAGCCCTGGGGCAGGTTGACCCAGGCATCCCCCTGGCGGATGGCGCCATCGGTGATCCGGCCCGAAAGCACGTTGACCTGGCCCAGGAAATCAAACACGAAACGGCTGTCCGGGCGGGCGTAGAGTTCCAGCGGCGAATCCACCTGCTCGATATGGCCATTGCTCATCACCACCACCTGATCGGACAACTCCAGGGCCTCTTCCTGGTCGTGGGTCACGAACACGCTGGTAAAGTGCAGCTCATCGTGCAGACTACGCAGCCAGCGTCGCAGTTCCTTGCGCACCTTGGCATCCAGCGCCCCGAAGGGCTCATCCAGCAGCAGGATTTCCGGACGCGTGGCCATGGCCCGTGCCAGGGCAATACGCTGTTTCTGACCGCCGGAAAGCTGCGTCGGATAGCGGTTGGCCAGGTGATCCAACTGGACCATCTCCAGCAGGTTCCCGACCCGTTGCCGGATCTCCCGCTTGCCGGGGCGTTCCTTGCGGGGCAGCACATCCAGACCGAAGGCCACGTTCTGGGCCACGGTCATGTGCCGGAACAGCGCGTAGTGCTGGAACACAAAACCGACGCGACGGTCACGCACATGCAATCCGGTCACGTCGCGGCCACTGAACAGGATGCGCCCCTGCTCCGCGTTCTCCAGGCCAGCGATAATCCGCAGCAGGGTGGTCTTGCCGGAGCCGGACGGCCCCAGCAGCGCCGTAAGCTGGCCGTCCGGGATCGTCAGGTTGATGTCGTGCAGCGCCTGGAAGCTGCCGAAGAACTTGTTGATGCCCTGGATTTCAATACTCATGGATAATCCTCAGATGCGACTCTGGCGCCATTCCGCAATGGCCTTGACCGCCAGGGTGACCAGTGCAATGCCCGCCAGCAGCGACGAGGCGGCAAAGGCCCCGACGGCGTTGTAGTCCTGGTACAGCAATTCCACGTGCAGGGGCAGCGTGTTGGTCTCGCCACGGATATTGCCGGACACCACCGACACCGCGCCGAACTCCCCCACCGCCCGGGCATTGGTGAGAATCACGCCATACAGCAGGGCCCAGCGGATATTGGGCAGGGTGATGCGCCGGAACAGTTGCCAGCCGGAAGCCCCCAGCACCACGCCGGCTTCTTCCTCTTCCCGCCCCTGCTGCTGCATCAGCGGGATCAGCTCCCGGGCCACAAACGGACAGGTCACGAACACCGTCACCATCACGATGCCGGGCCAGGAGAACATCAACTGGATGTCGTACTGCCCCAGCCACTGCCCGATCCAGCCATTGTTGCCATAGAGCAGCAGGTATAACAGGCCAGCCACCACCGGTGAAACGGCGAACGGAATATCAATCAGCGTGGTCAACACCTTGCGCCCCGGGAAGCGGAAACGGGTCACCAGCCAGGCCAGGAACACCCCGAACACCATATTCAGCGGCACCGTCAGCAGCGCCACGAACAGGGTCAGGCCGATGGCATGGAGGGTGTACTTATCCAGGATATTACCCACATAGCCGGCCCAGCCGTCCGCCAGCGCCTGCACGAAGATCAGCACCAGCGGCATGAACAGCAACAGCACGGTCAGCACAACGGCCAGGCCGATAAGCGAGCGGCGGACCAGGGGGCTGTCGCCCACGCGACGATGTCTGGGCGTCATACCCTACCCTCCATGCAGGCGCTTGAGATAGCGCCCCTGCCAGACGTTGATGGCCAGCAGCAACAGCAGCGACACGCCCATCACCACCGCCGCGATGGCGCTGGCGGCCGGGAAGTCGTACTCCTCCAGGCGCACGAAGATCATCAGGCTGATCACCTCGCTGACATAGGGCGAGTTGCCGGCAATAAAGATCACCGCGCCATACTCACCCAGGCTGCGGGCAAAAGACAACGCGCCCCCGGTAACCACTGCCGGCCACAGCGTGGGAAACAGGATGCGGCGGAACACCGTCCAGTCCGAGGCGCCCAGGCTGACCGCGGCCTCCTCGTCTTCCGGTGCCAGTTCCTCAAGCACCGGCTGCACCGTACGCACCACGAAGGGCACGCTGGTGAAGGCCATTGCCACCACAATCCCCAGCGGCGTATAGGCCACCTCGATACCCACTTGAGCCAGCATCTGACCGTACCAGCCGTTCTCCGAGAACAGGGTGGCCAGGGTAATGCCTGCTACTGCCGTGGGCAGGGCAAAGGGCAGGTCCATGATGGCATCCAGCAGGCGTTTCCCGGGGAAGTCATAACGCACCAACACCCAGGCCATCAGCAGGCCGAACACGCAGTTGAACAGCGAGGCCGCCAGCGCCGCCAGAGCGGTCACCTTGTACGAAGCCACCACCCGTGGGTCGGAGATAACGAACCAGAACTGCTCCCAGCCCATGCCCGCAGCGCGGATCACCAGGCCACTGATGGGAAGCAGCAGGACCAGGCTGATAAAGAACAGCGAAATGCCGAGGCTCAGGCCGAACCCCGGCAGTACGCGTTTGGAAACAGGCGCGCCCAGCCGTCTGGCCGGGCGCGCTGTCAGATCAGATGAGGCCATGGGTCAGGCAGGCACTCCTAGCGGCGTTGCAGTTGATCAAGCTTACCGCCGCTGGAGAAGTGGGTCTCCATGGCGTTTTCCCAGCTTCCGGCAATCTCCTGGATGGGCATCAGTTTCAACTCAGGGAATTTGTCCGCCACCTCGGCCTTCACGGTCTCGTTGTGGACCCGGTAGTTGAAGCCGGCCAGCATGCGCTGGGCTTCCTCGGAGTAGAGGTATTCCAGGTAGGCCCTGGCCAGGTCCTCTGTCCCCTTCTTCTCGATGTTCGCATCGATCCAGGTGACCGGGAATTCCGCCAGGAAGCTGACCTTCGGCACCACCACCTCATAGTTCCCTTCCGGGTTCAGTTCCGGAATGTTGTTGACCTCGGATTCGAACGTCAGCAGCACATCCCCCAGGCCACGCTCCACAAAGGTGGTGGTGGCGCCGCGACCGCCGGAGTCGAACACCTTCACATGGCCGAGCAGGTCACTCAGGAAGGCATCGATCTTCTCCTGGTCATCACCAAACTCCTCCTGGGCGTAGCCGAGGGCCGCCAGGTAGGTGTAACGACCATTACCGGAGGTCTTCGGGTTGGGCATGATCAACTCAACGTCGTCCCGCACCAGGTCGTCCCAGTTCTCGATGTTTTTGGGATTCCCCTCCCGCACCAGGAACGCCATGGTGGAATAGTACGGCGAGCTGTTGTTGGGCAGACGTGACGCCCAGTCCTCGGGGATCAGTTTGCCACGCTCAGCCAGGATGTTGACGTCGGTCACCTGGTTATAGGTCACCACGTCGGCGCCAAGACCCTGAAGGATGGCCCGGGCCTGCTTGGAGGAACCGGCGTGGGACTGCTGGATATTGACGGCCTCGCCGGTCTTCTCCTGCCAGTGCTCGGTGAACAGCTCGTTGTACTCGGCGAACAGCTCACGGGCGATATCGTAGGAGGAGTTCAGCAGCTCCCGCTCCTGGGCGGACGCCGGGCCGGACAGGGAAAAAACCAGCGCCAGGGTACCGAACCACAGGCCCTTGTTTCTGACAGCTGGTAGTAGGGCATTCAATGTAGTGCCATTCAACATAGTGCTCAGGGCTCCTGTTCATCCAGATCCCCATATTCGAATGAAGAATAATGGGAGTACTTATTTAGAACGGAACGATAAGACACGGCGCACAAAACAGCAATGCCCCGGCTAGATGATTTCCGCCTTTTGTTGGAACCGCCGGTTATATGAGTAGCTTGCTTACCAGAGTCGTATGTGAGTGACCACTACTGCCTGGGTACCTTTCACCGCTGAATACATTCACTGCATAAGATTTTGCAATCTTCTACAAAACTGACGAAACCGTTTTACACGCCATCCGTATCCTGCCTTCGACCTGTTCCCATTTTCCGGAACAACGCTACCAAAGGGAGTGTTAGATGACCGGGCATTACGACTACGGGCTTGTACTGGTTTCCTATCTGGTTGCCGTGCTGGCCGGATACAGCGCGCTATACTTCGGTGCCCAGATGACCCATGCAGTCTCGGGACGCCGGCTTTGGCTGGGCCTGGGCGCCTTTACTATGGGCACCGGCGTCTGGACCATGCATTTCGTGGGCATGCAAGCCCATAAGATGGAGATGGTCCAGAGTTATGATCTGGGGCTGACAGTCCTGTCCTGGTTTGCCGCCGTCATCGCCTCAGGGCTCGCCCTCAACCGCATCGGCCTGCCCCGCATCTCAGCACTTCAGATTGCCGTCAGCAGTCTGTTCATGGCCTCGGGCATTGTCGTTATGCACTATGTGGGGATGGAGGCCATGCGGCTGTCACCGGGCCTGGTCTACAACTGGCCATGGGTGACCGTCTCCGTAGTGATTGCGCTGGCCGCGTCGGCGGGGGCGATGATCCTCAGCCGGCAGCTTGCCGATACCGAGGGAACCCGGGCGCGGGTGCTGCACGCGGTGGCAGCGCTGATTATGGGTGCCGCCATCAGCGGCATGCACTATACCGGGATGTTCGCCGTCAGCTATCCAACAGGAGCCATGGCGCATCCGGACAACCTGGTCACCGGCGGCTGGATGGGCGTGCCACTGGCCATCACCATCGGTCTGCTGCTGATTCTGGCCATCGTGGTCATCATACTGGATCGTCGCGCCACCCGGCTGGCCGCTGAACAGGCGGAAGCCGACCGCAAGCGGGTCTCGCAGATGGCCTTCCGGGATTCCGAGACCGGCCTACCCAACCGTTCCGCGCTCGACCAGCAACTGCTGGACCGCATCGTGAAATCACAGCGGGACGGCAGCACCTTCGCCCTGCTTTACCTGAACATCCGTAACTTCCGGGAACTGGCGCCGGTAAAGGGAGCCCGTGAGACTCCGGAATGGGTACCGGGTGTCGCCCGAAATCTCAGCAACCTGGTCCGCGAGAATGCCAGGGGTACCTGGCTTTGCCGATACTCCGAGAGTGCTTTTGCGGTGATTGTGGACGATCCACTGGCCGCTCACCAACGGGCGCTTTTCAGACGCATCCAGGAACTGGTCACCAATGACCGGTCGCTGGGTGACAACCTCGAATGGGACGCTGGCCAGAGCCTGTTTCCGGACAGCGGCTCCTCCAGCCGCTCACTGGTCAGGGCGGCCATGATCATCCGTAATCCCGGGGAATTCGGGGACATTCCGAAAGAGACCACAGGCAGCGACAGCCGCACAGATACTGAGGAGGCGGTTGGCGCCTGACCTGTCGCATCAGTGCTGCCTGAACCAGCCTGAGGTCAGGCAGCCAGCGACTCCCGCATCATATTCAGCAGACCACCCTTGAGCACCATGCGAACCTGACGGCCGCTGAGGTCGTGGGTCAGGGGGTAGGTCCTGCCACTGCGCTGATTCTTCGCCGCTATGGCGTTGCCGGTTTCCAGTGCCGTGGACAGGTCGTCCAGTGCCAGTATGTCACTCTGCTCGATGTCGTCGTAATCCTCCGGCACTTCGAAGCGCAGCGGCAATACCCCGAAGTTACACAGGTTCTGCCAGTGGATGCGGGAATAGCTCTTGGCAATCACAGCCCGTACGCCCAGGTAACGCGGCGCCAGGGCGGCGTGTTCGCGGCTTGAACCCTGGCCATAGTTGTCGCCGCCCACAATCAGGGAGCCCCTGTCCTGGTAGTCCATGGCCCGCCGGGGGTAGGACGGATCCACCCGGATGTAGGTGAACTCGCTGATCTTCGGGATATTGCTGCGATAGGGCAGGATCTCCGAGCCGGCGGGCAGGATTTCATCGGTGGAGATGTTATCACCCACCTTGAGCAGCACCGGGCCTTCCAGGCTGTCCGGCAGGCCGCCGAAATCCGGCAACGTACTGATGTTCGGCCCCTTCTCCACCACGGTCAGTTCCGGGTGCCGGGCCGGTGGCCGGATGTTGCGGTCATCCACATGGTAGGCCTGGCTGTCATCAAAGGCCGGGTAGTCCATGCCCAGGTCCCGGGGATCGGTGATCACCCCGGTCAGTGCGGACGCGGTGGCCGTCTCAGGGCTGCACAGGCAGACCTTGTCCTCCGGGGTACCGGAGCGGCCGACGAAGTTGCGGGGCACGGTGCGCAGGCTGATCTGGTCCGTGGCCGGTGCCTGGCCCATACCGATACAACCATTGCAGCCGGTCTGGTGCAGGCGGGCGCCGGCCCCGAGCAGGTCCGTCAGGTAGCCGAGCCCGGCCAGGTTCTCCAGCACCTGTCGTGACGTGGGGTTGATGTCGAAAGATACCCGTTCCTGGACCTGTTGCCCCCGGACCATCATCGCAGGCACCACAAAATCCCGCAGGCCGGGGTTGGCGGAGGAGCCGATGTAGGCCTGGTAGATGGGCTCACCTGCCACCTCCCGCACCGGCACCACCTTGCCCGGACTGCTGGGCAGCGCGATCAGGGGCTCCAGCTTGCCCAGGTCGATCTCCTCGTACTCGTCGTAGGAGGCGCCGGCATCGGCCTCCAGGGGCTCGAAGTCACCTTCCCGCTCCTGTTGCCGCAGGAAGGTGCGCACAGCCTCATCCGCCGGGAAGACGGTGGCGGTGTGGCCCATTTCCTGCCCCATGTTGGCGATCACGTGGCGATCCATGGCGGACAGGTGCTTCAGACCCGGACCATAGTACTCAATCACCTTGCCGGCGCCGCCCTTGACGTCGTGGCGGCGCAGCATTTCCAGGATCACGTCCTTGGCGCTGACCCAGTCCGGCAGTTTGCCGGTCAGCTTGACGCCCATCACGCTGGGCATGTTCAGGTGGAAGGGTTCGCCACAAATGGCCAGGGCTACCGCAAGACCCCCGGCGCCCATGGCCAGCATGCCCATGGAACCGGCGGCACAGGTATGGCTGTCGGACCCCAGCAGTGTCTTGCCGGGTTTGCCAAAACGCTCCATATGGACCGCATGGCTCACCCCGGAACCCGGCGGGCTGAACCAGAGGCCGAACTTCTCGCAGGCACTGCGCAGGAACAGGTGGTCGTCGGGGTTGCGGCTATCCGTCTGCAGGAGGTTGTGGTCGACGTACTGGGCAGACAGCTCGGTGCGGGCACGATCCAGGCCCATGGCCTCCAGTTCCAGCATCACCAGCGTACCGGTGGCGTCCTGGGTGAGGGTCTGGTCGATCTTCAGGCCGATTTCCTGACCCGCCTTCATCTCGCCGGATACAAGGTGTGACCCGAACAGTTTCTGGGTCACATTACGTGGCTGGGTCCTGGTCTGTTTCGTCATGGGCTTACCTCCCGGCGCGAATCAGATGGCTACGACACAAGCCTGCTTGTGAATACTACCTCCTGACAATATGTGGGACGAATCCGTTCCGGACAACCCCTGCCGCCATCGCGGCCATACACCGCCGTGAACGCGGGGATCCCGGCGCGCCCACCCGCTCAGACCCGGAACAGCGGCACAAGTTCGGGCGAGAAATGGGACACGTTGACCCGCAGGCAGTCATCCGAACCCCGGTTCACACTGAACGAGCTGCCCGGCATCAACAACACATTCCGGTCGGCCAATCGCTGTATAAAGGGGTTCAGGTCGTCCATCGAAGGGTGGCGGACCCACAGGAACATGCCACCCACCGGCTCTATTTCAAAACGCCAGCCAAGGTCCCGGAGTGCCTGCTGCGTCACTTCCTGCTGCACCATGAGCTTACGCTGGATGGACTGCATGTGTTTGAGGTAGGAACCATCCGTCATGATGGTATTGACGAATCGCTCGCAGAAACCGGGCACCGCCACGGACGTGAGCAGTTTCAGCTCCAGCAGCCCCGCGATGAGGTTGAGGTTGCAGGCCAGGTAGCCAATACGCAGGGAGGCTGACAGGGACTTGGAGAAACTGCCGATGTAGATCACCCGCTCCAGCCCGTCCAGCTCCGCGAAGCTCTGGTGGGCACCGGCGGCAAAGTCGCCGTAGACATCGTCCTCCACGATCATGAAATCATGCTCGATGGCCAGTCGCAGCACATCGAACGCCACCCGGGCGCTGACACAGCCGCCGGTCGGATTATGGAAGGTGCTGTTGCAGTAAAAGGCCTTGATCCGGTGCTGCTCCGCCAGCCTGCCAAGCTCGGCGACATCCGGACCATCCAGTCCACGGGGTACGCCGATCACCTTACCCCCCGCCATGTTGATCAGTTTGATCAGGTTGCCATTACCGGGCTCGTCCACCAGCACCACATCCCCCGGTTTGACCAGTAAACGGGTCACCAGGTCCAGCGCCTGGGTTGCTCCCAGGGTGGTCAGTATCTGCATCGGCGATACATGGAGCCGGATCTTATTGTTCAGGTGCTGGCACAACTGCAGCCGCAGGGGGCGATAACCCTGAATATCGCCGTATTCCACCAGTGAACGGCGCTCCAGGCGGGCGGTACGCCGGATGGAACGGGTCAGTATATCGGTGTCCCGCCACTTGGTGGGCAGCCAGCCGCAGCCGAGCTTGACCGCATCGGGATGCCCCTGCAGCAGGCGAAACAGTGGGTCGCTGGACATCTCCATGGATGAGGAGAACGGCATCATCACCGCGGAGCCGTCACTGCCGGAGCGGGTGACGAAGTAGCCGCGCCCCTGCTGGGCCTCAATGTATCCCTCTGCCACCAGCCGTTCGTAGAGCTTTACCACGGTGTGGTGACTGGCCCCCTCGGACGTCACTACCTGGCGAATGGATGGTATGCGCTGCCCCAGCTTCCAGTCGCCGTTATCCAACCGCGTTCTGAACTTGTCATAGAGCGCCTGAGTATCCATGTCACTGCCTCTTCCATGCCAGGAGTACACGCAACAGTCCATCGCGTGGACTGCCGGCCCCAACGTTAACTGTTCGCGGATTTATCCTAACAGTTGGCGGAAGATTTAGACCACTGTGCGCCTGAAAGGACGATAAAGCTGTCACGCTATAAGCTCGAAGTCAGAACAACAATCAAAGGAAGATGATGCATGGCGAGCCCTGAACAACTCAGTTATTCCAGTCACCTTGGATTTACCAACCGGAACCCGGAGGGAGTTGAACTGAAATGGGAACAGGCAGTTAGCGTTGTCGAGCGGCTGATCATGGCGGCACTGATGGAGTGCTGTTCAAGCAGGCTGTATCACTCACTTAAGTACGCGGAGATCATCCATGATCTGACGTCCACGTGTACCCATGATCTGATCACGTTTTCCACCAAGGACCCCTCGGCGGGCAGTGAAATCGAGGTACTGGCCAGGGCCTCCACATCCTTCACTGCGGTCCTTCACTACCGGATTGCCAACTGGATCCACAGGAACCTGCAGGAACCCGAGAAAACCATGCTCGCCGCCCTGCTGTCACGGCGGGGCAAGCTCCTGTCGGGGGCCGAGATCCACTACAAGTGCTCCATCGGCCAGCGCTTTGTACTGGACCACGGCTACGGCACCGTGATCGGCGAAACCGCCCGGATCGGCAACGACTGCTACATCCTCGGAGGCGTCACCCTGGGCAGCCGCGAGATTGCCGACAACCTCCCCACCCCCAGGCATCCGCAACTGGGGGATCGGGTCCAGGTAGGCATGAACGCCACCCTGCTGGGTCCTATCGAGATTGGTGATGACGCCTTTATCGGCACCGGATGCCTGGTGTCACGGGATGTGCCCCCGGGCCACAGGGTCACGTTACGGCGCGAACAGAACATCACCGTCATGAAGTAAGGAACGAATCATGAGAACAACGCAGAAACTTTACTACAAAGACCAGTATCTTACGGAGTGTCAGGCCAACATCAGCCGGCTCTACACCGAGGCCGTCGAACTGGACCGGACGGTGGCCTTTCCCGAAGGCGGCGGACAGGAAGCGGACCACGGCATCATCCATACCCCGGTCGGTATGCTGCGGTTCGAACAGGTCAAGCGGATGTATGGCACGCCCTGCCACATTGAAGGCTTCAAGGGTGTTAAAACCGGCGGGGTCATCCTGCACCTGATCAACACGGACGACCTGCCCCTGCTGGCCAAGCTGCAGGTGGGCATGCCCGTCACTGTCCGCATCAACGCCCTGCGCCGCGCCAGGCTGACCCTGTCCCACTCCGCCAGCCATTTCCTCTATGCCGCCGCCATGAACCATGACTACGAGCTGGAAGAGCGGACCATCGGCTGTCATATCAAGGAAGACTCGGCGCGATTCGATTTTCTCTCGGATGAGAAGTTCGACGGTGACAGCATCCAGAAGATCGAGTCGGTGGCCAACTCGCTGATCGAACAGAACCTGCCCATCAAACTGGGGAGTCTTCCGGATTGCCCCGATGCCCGCTACTGGCGATACGGCGGCCTGGAAATCCCCTGCGGCGGCACCCATCTGGAACGCCCGGGCGCCATCGGTTCCCTGAGGGTACGCCGCAAGAATGTGGGCAAAGGCAAGGAACGACTGATCTGTGAGTTTCCGGAGGCCTGTCCGGATGTCTGGAGGTATCACCAGGGAATGATCACCGCATGACAGAACGACTTCCGATTAAAACCTATCTGTTCTTCGCCGCCCAGTCCATCAACCTGACCACGGCGGTCATGTCGGTGGCCATGGCGGCGGTGGTGGGGTCGCTGCTCACCGACGACCCGGCCATGGCCACCATACCCTACGGCTTCCAGTTCCTGTTCGTGATGCTGGTGACCTACCCGGCTTCCTGGTTCATGAGCCGGTTCGGGCGCAAGGCCGGGTTCATGCTGGGCAACCTTTGCCTGGCCGTTGCGGGGGTGCTTGGCTTCCTGAGCATCCAGAAGGATGCATTCTACCTGCTGGTGGCCGCCCATAGCGCACTGGGGGCCTTTATCGCCTTCGCCAACTTCTACCGTTTTGCCGCCGCCGATGGTATTCCGACCTCGCTCAAGCCCCGGGCCATATCCCTGGTAGTGGCGGGGGGCGTGCTGGCCGCCTTCATCGGGCCGATGTTGTCCGACAATCTCCGGTCGGTGGTGGGCTATCAGGACTTTGCCATCAGCTATGCCTTCTTTGTGGTCCTGGCGCTGATTTCCATGGGCATTGTGCTGATGATTCCCAGCGATCCTGGCCCCAGCGGAGATGCACAGCGTGGGGCCAACAGCCGGATTTCCGCCTCATCCCTGGCCGGTCTGCTGGGGCAGCGGCAGATCGTCCTGGCCATTGCCCTGTCCGCCCTGGGCTACGGCATCATGAACCTGCTGATGGTCCAGGCATCGCTGCATATGAAGACCATCTGCTCCGACTTCAGTGACGTCGGCCAGGCCATCCAGTGGCATGTGGTGGCCATGTTCGCCCCCTCGTTCTTTACCGGCAAGCTGATTCGCCTGCTGGGAAATCATGCCGTGCTCTACATGGGGCTACTCCTGCTGGTGCTCAGTAGTGGCGCCAACCTGCTGAGCCAGGGCTATCCCATGACCGTGACCGGGCTGATCCTGCTCGGCCTGGGCTGGAACTTCACCTATGTCGGCGGCGGCGCCTTGCTGACCACACTCACCGGCTCCCACCCGGATGCCGTGAAGATACAGGGCATCAACGATGTCTGTATTTCGGTGATGGCCACCATTGGGGCCTTCCTGCCATCGCTGCTCCAGTACAGCATCGGCTGGACGGGCACCAATACTCTCAGTATGGCCCTGTGCCTCCTGGCGCTGGTGGTATCGGTGCCCCTCCTTTCCCTGGGCAACCGCAATCAAATGGTGACCGAGGTATCGCGCTCATGACGGAACTTGCAAGGTACAACGACCGCCTCTTTACCAAACTCGAACTGAACAACCTGGGCGGCAGCCATAAATTCCGGGCCGCCCGCCATATCGTGCGCCAGGCCATAGAACGGGGCGATATCATCCCGGGACGAACCACGGTGATCGAAAAGACCGGTGGTAACTTCGGCTTCGGCCTGCTGGCCGCCTGTTACCAGTACGACGTCAAGGTTGACCTGGCGGTTGGCCTGTCATTCAGTCCCCTGAAAAGAAAACTGCTGGAGTGCTTCGGCGCCCGGCTTATCGGCAAGGACATGCTGCGGGAGGGGGCAACGCCCCGCGAGGTCGTGGAGCACTACCTTCACCACCAGCGCGAACTGGGCAGGCATTACTATTACACCGACCAGTTCAACAACCTGGATGGCGTGGAAGCCCACCGCATGGGAACCGGCCCTGAGCTTGCCACCCAATTGCTTGAGCAGGGCGTGGGCAAACGCCTGTTGTTCGTTGGCTGCGCCGGCACCGGTGCGAGCTTTACCGGTATCACCCAGGCATTGATCGATCATGGGTTCGATGTGGAGACAGTCCTCGTTGAGCCTGCCGAGTGTGACACTCGCAAGGGCATCTTCGGGGATCACCGGTTGGAAGGCATGGCCGTGGGTGTGACACCGCCCTTTCTGGACTGGTCTCTGGTGCATGATGTCTACGGGGTAGGCCTGAAAGAAACCCTGGAGGCCCAGCGCCACTTCTACATGCACAACGGCATCCACATCGGCAATACCGCCGCCGCCTGCTTTGCCGTGGCAAGACAGTTACTGGAACGCAGCGAGTTCCGGAACCGGGTACTGGTGACCATGGCCTACGATTCCGGGCTCTGGTATGCGGACATGATCGAGGAGACGCGGGAGAAACGGGTATCCATTTGAGCTATGGTATTGCCCATGGATACCAATGCCAGACTTCGCAAACAGCTCAACCGCCAACTCTCCGAAGCGACATCATTCGAGCAGTGGTATGACATTGCCTGGAAGCTGGACGAGCTCGACGGCAACCTCCGGTGGCGTGAGGACGGCCATACGGACATGCTGCACGAACCGCTGATCCGGGAACATATCCGGCTGATGCACCGGTACCGTCGGCAGGGCCGGCCCGCCGCCCTGACCCGGGTGCTCCAGGAGAGCCTTTACCGGCACCTGGGCGAGCTGTCCAACCCGGATCTCTACGCCGTGGCCCGCACCGGCACCAAGCAGATCGTGAGCGAGTTCCTGGACGAAGTCCGGCGGGGCATGAACTACATCTGCGACAAACCACAGGCAGAGCTGCCCGTGGAGCAGAAACTGGCGCTGTTCCGGCGCGCGGAAAAGGTGTTCGGCCGCCCGGCGCTCATGCTCAGCGGCGGCGCCGCCTTTGGCATCTACCACTTCGGTGTCACCCGGGCGCTGTGGCGCCGGAACCTGCTGCCGGACGTGATCGCCGGCTCCAGCATGGGCTCGATTGTGGCCGCCGCCGTGTGCTGCCGCGACGACCGGGAACTGGATACCCTGTTCGACAACCCCGAGCAGGTTCACCGCCATGCCCTGCGCTGGCTGAAACCTGGCGATATCTGGCGCCGGGGCCACGCCATGGACCAGTCCCAGCTCCACGACCACATCCGCACCAATATCGGCAACCTGAGCTTTCGCGAGGCCTTTGAACACAGCGGCCGGGCCATGAACATCTCCGTCTCCCCCACCCGCACCCGGCAGAAACCCCGCCTGTTGAACGAGCTGACGTCGCCGGATGTCACCATCGATTCCGCGGTACTGGCATCCTGTGCCGTGCCGGGCATCTATCCGTCCGTCACCCTGCAGGCCCGGGACCTGTCCGGTGAGGACAGCGACGAGATCCCCTACATGCCCACGGAGAAATGGATCGACGGCAGCGTCCATGGCGACCTGCCACACCTGCGGATGGCACGCCTGCATAATATCAACCGGACCATCGTGAGCCAGGCCAACCCCCACGTCCTGCCCTTTATCAGCCATCGCTTCGAGCGGGGGCTGGGGGCGTCGGTCAGGCAGGCCACCTCGTCACTGATCCATGCCCATGTCTCGACCCTGCTGGAGCTGACCCGCAACACCTGGTCGTCGTCCATGGTCCGCCCCCTGATCGAACAGGCCCACTCCATGGCCACCCAGTCCTACCTGGGGGACATCAATGTACAGTTCCCCTTCCGGCCGCGGCTCTACCGGAAGGTCCTCGCCAACCCCGATACGGATGACCTGGCCATGTACATTCGCATCGGCGAACACGCCACCTGGCCAATGATGGCCATGATTGAGGACCAGACCCTGGTCAGCCGTACCTTCCGGGAGTGCATTGATCGCCTGAAACAGCGGGCCGGAGCGGAGCGACGGAAGATTGCCTGAAGCTGGCGCAATAGATCACGATCTTGATCCCGGTACCAGGCACCCCTCCTCCAGGCCACCGGCCGATCTTTCATTGCACCATCGTGCCGCTGTAACCGGCTGCCTCACGTCCCCTGCCACTCTGCTGCCGGATTGTCAGCCAAGTCAGTGAATCCTGTGCCCCGATGGCAGATGGTCCACCAGATGACCGAGCTTATCCGGGTTACGGATGATGTACACAGCCTGGATATACCCGCCATCAATATCCACCATCGTGACCTGGGGAAGACCATCCTCCTCAATGGTCAGCCAGCCCGGCAAGCCGTTCACGTTAACCCGTTTGACCCAGGGTGGGTCGACCGATTCCGCCCTGCGGGCTACGGCCGAGAAGAGCCGGCAGATTCTATCGACACCCTCCAACAGTCGCAGGGCGGCGATCCGCTTGCCACCGCCATCCGCGTGCAGGGTGGCGCCCTCACTCAATAGCGCTTGCAGGGCGCCCACATCGCCGGTGCGCGCCGCCATGAAAAAGCGGTCCGCCACTTCCCCATGCTCGTCCGGGGTAACCCGATAGCGTGGACGCCCGGCCTGCACGCGTTTGCGGGCCCGGCTGGCAAGCTGACGGCAGGTCGCCTCGCTACGGTCCAGGCTGGCAGCAACCTGGCCGAAGTCCAGTCCGAAAACATCGTGCAACAGGAAGGCCACGCGCTCCAGTGGTGAGAGTCGCTCCAGCGCCAGCATCAGGGCAAAGGACACATCGCTGGCCAGGGCTTCCACCTCCATCGGCGTGTCCGGACTTTCCACCAGCGGCTCCGGCAGCCAGGGGCCGACGTAGGTTTCCCGCTGGTGACGGGCCGAGCGAAGGCGGTCCAGGCACAGGCGGCTGGCGACCGTGGTCAGGTAGGCCCACGCATCCTCCACCGCCCCATGATCCGTGTTGTGCCAACGCAGGTAGGCGTCCTGCACCACGTCCTCCGCCTCGCTCACCGAACCCAGCATGCGGTAGGCAACGCCGGTCAGGTAGCGTCGCCATTGTTCGAACTGTTGTGTGGATTCATCCGTCATGATAATGGGCTCCCATCCAGCCTGCATCAACGATTATGGGCTTTATCATTCGGATGCACGACACGAAACCCCACACTGATCCGGTTCCACACGTTGATGACACCAATCAGCAGCGTCAGGTTGACGAACTCCTGTTCCGTGAAATGTGCCAGCCCCTGTTCATAATCCGGTGTGGGTGCTCCGGTGTCCGCCAACCGTGTCAGCGATTCGGTCCAGGCCAGCGCAGCCCGTTCCCGGGGGGTGTAGAGCGCAGACTCACGCCAGGCGGAGAGCAGGTACAACCGGGCTTCGCTTTCTCCCGCCGCGCGGGCATCACTGGTGTGCATGTGCAGGCAATTGGCACAGCCGTTGATCTGGGACGCCCGGGTCTTCACCAGTTCGACCAGGCTGTATTCCAGCCCGCAGTCGCGGACATAGTCTTCCAGTTTGACCATGGCGGCAATGGCGTCCGGGGCGGCCTGGTAGGGGTTCAGTCGTTTTTCCATGGTGGTGCTCCTCTGTGTCGGTTGGGTGTCTCTACCGGGTAAGACGGCGCAGCCTTCCGGAATGTGACATAAGCCGGAAAAAATCTTCCCTCAGCTCAGATCATGTCCCCTGTTTTGAGGCACCCAGCCCTTTCACGTCCTTGGGCCAACCCAATGCGAGCGATACGGAGATGTGGATATCCCGACACCATGCCTGAGCAGATAACGGAGAAACCCCGTACCCAACTGATAATGCAGGCCATTTCCACACAAAACAGTTGACAGGACAATTTTATTGGACAGTTGTCCAGTAAAAATGATTAACTAAACGCATAACACAAAAACAAAGGGACTATTCGCCAGCATCGCACCGACAGTAGCGATGGAGGCGCCAGCAGCACTCGATGCAGAAAGCCAGGGATCTGGATCCGAAATCACCGCTGGCGCGGCGAGGTCCGAGGCTACCAACAACAATGATTCGATGAGCCTTCCCTATGAAACATGAACAACATGATTTTGATTACGTGGTCGTTGGTTCCGGCTTTGGCGGCAGCGTCTCGGCATACCGTCTGAGCCAGAAGGGCTATCAGGTCCTGGTGCTCGAACAGGGCCGCCGCTGGACACCGGAGAACCTGCCGAAGACCAACTGGAAAGCCTGGGATTACCTCTGGCGCCCGTTCCTCGGCCTGAAGGGGTTCCTGAGCCTTCGCCTGTTCCGACACGTCATGATCCTCCATGGCAACGCCGTCGGTGGCGGCTCCATCACCTACGCCCAGACCCTGCTGGTTCCCAAGGACAGCGTGTGGGAGGAAGGCAACTGGGCCGGCCTGGATAACTGGACGGCCACCATGCCCGCCCATTACGACGCCGCCAAGCAGATGCTCGGGGTCAACGAGAACCGTCGCCCGGGGCCCGCCGACGACAAACTCCGGGAGATGGCGGTCGCGGCCAACATAGAGGACAGCTTCTACTACACGGACGTGGGTGTGTTTTTCGGCAATGAGGGCGATCCGCAGGGCACCGAATATCCGGACCCCTACTTCGGCGGAGAAGGCCCGGCGCGAAATTCCTGCATCGGCTGCGGCGGCTGCATGGTGGGCTGCCGCTACAACGCCAAGAACACCCTGGACAAGAATTACCTGTACCTGGCCGAAAGGCTGGGCACGGAAGTCCGCGCGGAAACGGAGTGCGTGGATGTCCGACCCCTGGGCAATGCGGACGGCTCAGAGGGTTACGAGGTCATCACGGCTCCGGCCTTCAAGCGCTTCAACCGCCCCAAGACCCGCATCACGGCCAGGAGCGTCGTGTTTTCCGCCTCGTCCCTGGGTACCCAGCAACTCCTGTTCAAGCTGAAGGACTCCGGGTCGCTGCCTAACGTATCCGACGATCTGGGCAAGCGGGTCCGCACCAATTCCGAGTCGATCCTCGGGGTTCGCTACCCTGGCGCCAAGGAGGACATGTCCCGTGGGGTTGCCATTGGTTCGGGCATCTACATCGACGACCACACCCACATCGAGGCTGTCCGCTACCCGGAGGGCTCCAACCTGATGAGCAGCCTGCTGACGGTGCTGACCGGCGGCCGGCCGGGGCCGACCCGGATACTGAGCTGGATGGGGGCACTCACCAAGCTGGTCGCCACCCGTGGTATCAACGGCATCCGCAGTGTCCTGCCCTACCGGTGGTCCTCGGAAACGGTGATTTTCCTGGTCATGCAGACCATCGATGGCCATATCAACATGCGCTGGAAGCGGGCCTGGTACTGGCCGTTCGGCAAGCAACTGGCGACCCAGGGCGACCGTATTCCCACGTTCATTCCCGAGGCCAACACCTTCACGGAAAAAGCGGCCCGGGCCACCGGTGGCGTCGGCCTCAGCTCCATGAGCGAGATCCTGTTCAACGTACCCATGACCGCCCACTGCATGGGCGGCTGCGCCATGGCGGACTCGCCGGACAAGGGCGTGATCGACGCGCAGAACCGGGTGTTCAACTACCAGAACCTGTACGTGGTGGACGGCTCCATGCTGTCCGCCAACCTGGGCGTGAACCCCAGCCTGACCATCACCGCCCTCGCGGAACGAGCCATGTCGTTCATTCCGGAAAAGACCGACACCCCGGACAAGCGGTCACACCAGCCGACCGACGCGCCGGCAACACAGCAGATCCAACCCGAATCGACTGAAAAGGCCCGGATATGACCAACAACGCCCCCCAAGAGAACGATGTTTTCACTGGTCTTGAGAACGACCTCGCTGCCCTCGCCAACGCCCGTGACAACTGGGCCAGGACACCGGTGGCGGAACGCATCCAGGTACTCCAGGAAATCAAGGATGCCCTGCTGTCCGCATCCGATGGCTGGGTTCGGGATGCCGCCCGGGCCAAGGGCCTGTCTGCGGATTCGCCCCTGGCTGGCGAGGAATGGCTGTCAGGCCCCTATGCGGTCATGTCTGGCTGCAATGGCCTGATGCAGACGCTCTCGGAGCTGGAGGGCAAGGCCTTCCTGAAGCACATTCCCTTCCGCACGCTGCCGTCCGGACAGACCGCCGCGCGGGTAACGCCTCATGGCATCTGGGACCGCCTGCTGCTGTCGGGCGTGAAGGCCGATGTCTGGATGAAACAGGGCGTCAACGAGAGCAACATCGCCGAACACGCCGCAACCGCCTATGATGTGCCGCCCGAACAGAGAACCGGTCGCGTTGCCCTGGTTCTCGGCGCTGGCAACATTGCCGCCATCGCGCCGCTCGATGCCTTCCAGAAACTGTTCCTGGAACACCAGGTGGTGGTCCTCAAGATGAACCCGGTCAACGATTACCCGACCGAACACCTGGAGGCCGCCCTGCGCCCGCTGATTGAACGCGACGCCCTGCGCATCGTGAAGGGTGGCGGTGACGTGGGCGCCTGGCTGACCGAGCACCCGACGGTGGAGGAAATCCACATCACCGGTGCCGAATCGACCCACGACGCCATCATCTGGGGCCGGGGCGATGAGGGCCAACGCAACCGGGAGGCCGGCACCCCCCGGTTGGACAAGCGCATCACCTCCGAACTGGGCGCGGTCTGCCCAACCATCGTGGTACCGGGTAACTGGTCAGGCGCCGACATCCGCTTCCAGGCGGAACAGATCGCCACCCAGAAGCTCCACAACTCCGGTTTCAACTGCGTGGCCTGCCAGGCACTGCTGATGCCAGAGGGCTGGGATCAGGCCAATGAACTGCTGAACGAGATCCGCGGGGTCATGGGCCGCTCCACGCGCCCGGCCTACTATCCGGGCGCCGAGGATCGCCTGGAAACCTTCCGCCAGAAGTCTGCAGAGGTGACATCGGTCAGCCGGGACACAGCTCCCGACCTGCTGATCAACCAGCTTGAAGACGACGACTGGTTCCGCAGCAATGAAATCTTTGCCCCGGCGCTTTCCACTCACTCCCTGGAGGCACCGGATGCGGAACAATACCTGCGCAATGCCATCGACTTCGCCAACAGCAAGCTCCACGGCACGCTGGGCGCCAACATCGTTATCCACCCGGACACCATCCGCTCCATCGGACGCGACCGGTTCGAGGCACTGCTGACGGATCTCCGCTACGGCACCATCGCCATCAATACCTGGACCGGACTGGGTTTCCTGAATACCGCCTGCCCGTGGGGCGCCTTCCCGGGTCACACCCTGGACGATGTCCAGAGCGGTATTGGTACCGTCCACAACACCTTCATGTTCGATGCAGTGGAGCGTGCAGTCGTGGAAGCGCCCTTCCGGCCCTTCCCCCGATCGGTACTGTCCGGCGAATGGAGCCTGCTGCCACGGCCGCCCTGGTTTATCACCAACCGCCGCCAGCACCGGCTTGGGCGCCTGCTCACCCGTTTCCAGCATAGCCCCGGCTGGCATCGTATTCCCCGCATTTTCGCCAATGCGCTCTTGGGGTAAGGTTGACGCCCGAATCGGGGCGCACCCGCGCCCCATGGCTGTGTCATCCATTTGAGGACAGGTTGTATGAGTTCCGCCGCACCCGACAAGTTACTGGCCCGTGCCGAACGCAAGAACCGCAAGCGCCAGGAAAAGAAGGACCAGATTGCCAGCAGCGCCCTGCAGGCACTGCAGGAACTGGGCTATGCCAATACCAGCCTGCGGGACATCGCCGAGAAGGCCGGGCTGTCACTGGGCATGCTGCACTACTACTTCGAGGACCGGACGGCGCTGATCCTGCATTGTGTGACCGCCTATAAGACAACGTTCATCTCGTTGCTCCGTGAGGCGGTGGGCAACGCGGACGGCCGTGAAGCGATCATGGACGCCCTGGCGAAAGGTCTGGCAACCACCATTGTCGAGGATGCCTCTACCCACCGGCTGTGGTACGACCTGCGCAGCCAGGCCCTGTTTGACCCAACGTTCCGACCCGCAGTCAGGGATATCGAACAGGCGCTGATCGAGATTGTCGCCATGGCCGCAACCCGGGCCGGCAAAGCTGACGAAGTCGACGCCTCACTCGGCTATGCCGTGCTAGATGGCGTCTTCCGCTATCAGATGCAAAACCAGGTCACGGGCACTCCCCGGGACCAAGAATCGCTCGCCATGGAAATGCGGGCCGTATTGGAAACCTTCCTTTAGGGCCACGACCAACGGACATCGGTCGCTGCCGCCCAGAACATCGCAACAGGAGTACACATGACAATAACAATACCCCTAAAACAGATGGCGGTGCCGATGATGGTCTCGCTGGCGCTGATGGCGCCGACAACCCATGCACAGGACGCGACCGTACATACCGCCGAAGCCAACCGTGCCGTACTGGACAGCCTGCCCTTCGATGACCGCTCCGATTTCGAGCGGGCCACACGCGGGCTGATCGCCACACCGGAACAGAACGAGATCACCGATGCCAACGGAAAGGTTGTCTACGACCTAGACCAGTTCGAGTTCCTTGAAGGCACGGAGGCCCCGGACACGGCCAACCCCAGTCTCTGGCGTCAGGGCCACCTCAACCAGCTTTCCGGGTTGTTCGAGGTAACCGACGATATCTACCAGATCCGGGGATACGACCTCTCGGTGATGAGCTTCATCCGGGGTGACGAGGGCTGGATCGTGATTGACCCGCTGCTGTCCGTTGATACCGCCAGGGCCGGTTTCAAGCTTCTGCGTGACAACGTCGAGGACCTGCCGGTGAGCGCGGTTATCTTCACCCACAGCCACGCGGACCACTTCGGTGGTGTAAAAGGCATCATTTCCGAACAGGAAGTGGAAGAACGGAACGTACCCATCATCGCGCCGGAAGGCTTCTACGAGGAATCCGTGGGCGAGAACCTGATAGCCGGCAACGCCATGAGCCGCCGGGCCAGCTATATGTTCGGCAACCTGCTGCCCACGGGGCCCGAGGGTTCCATCGGTGCCGGCCTCGGGCCGATTACATCTGCCGGCAACATCACCATCATGCGCCCGACCCGGACCATTTCCGGCCCCCCGGGAGAGCCCATCGAAACCACCGTTGACGGCGTCAACATCACCTTCCTCAACACCCCGGGCGCGGAAGCACCGGCGGAACTGATGTTCTACCTGCCGGATTCCAAAGCCCTGATGCAGGCGGAAGAAATCAACCACACCCTGCATAACCTCTATACCCTGAGGGGCGCCAAGGTTCGCAGCGGCGACCAGTGGGCCAAGTACATCAACCAGGTGATCAACCTGTACGGCGATGAGGTCGAAATCAGTTTCGGCAGTCATCACTGGCCGGTGTGGGGCAACGAGGAAATCAACGAGTTCTGGCGCAAGCAGCGGGATACCTACCGCTATATCCACGATGAAACCCTGCGCCTGGCCAACAAGGGCCAGACCATGGACGAAATCGCCGAAAACGTGAAGCTGCCCGACACCCTGTCCAGCGAATTTGCCAACCGCGGTTACTACGGCACCGTGAGCCACAACGCCAAGGCGCAGTACCAGCTGTACTTCGGCTGGTTCAGTGGCAATCCGTCGGAGCTCAATCCGCTGCCGCCGGCGGAGGAAGGCCGTAAGTTCGTCGAATATGCCGGCGGTGCCGACGCCCTGATCAGCAAGGCCCGGGACGACTATGAGGCGGGCAACTACCGCTGGGCGGCCACCGCCCTGAACCACCTGGTCTTCGCCGAGCCGGACAATGAGGCCGCCAAGGATCTGCTGGCCGACACGCTGACCCAGATGGGATACCAGTCCGAGAGCGGCCCCTGGCGCAACTTCTACCTCACCGGAGCGAAGGAACTGCGTGACGGCGTCAGCTCCGACCTGGCGCCGAATGCGGCCTCCGCCGACATCATCCTCGGGTTGCCGCTGGACAAGTACCTGGACTACCTGGCCATGCGCCTGGATCACCCCAGAGCCGCCAAGGCGGGTGTCGACATGACCCTGAACCTGGTCATGCCGGATGCCGGCGATGAGGTCACCCTCAGCATTGCCAATGGCGTGATGAACTACACCATGGATACCCAGGCCGATGACGCCGACGCCACTGTCACCATGGACCGTGCCGTGCTGGACGCCATCAACCTGCAGCAGCGCACCTTCCCGGACGCCATCCAGTCCGGTGACGTGGCGATCGAGGGCGACCAGAAGGCCTTCCTGACCTTCCTGGGGCTGTTGGACAGCTTCGAGTTCGGGTTCAACATCGTTACTCCCTGACCCTCAACTGCCAGGGACGATAATCCCACAATCTGCTGGAGCCATGGAGGGTACCAGTTGCTCCAGTCAGCCTTATCACACCGGCCTCTGGCTTCCCCAACCTGTCAAACAGTGCAAAAACGATCGCACGCGGTCGACTTTCCGCTCCTCCCTGCTAGATTTATAAACAGTTAGCAAGCTCTAGCTGTTCGACACATCTCAACGGGATACCGACGCGACATGGGAGTCAGGGAACAGCAACCCAACCTGCGGAGAAAACTGACCCTACTGGTGACAGGACTCGGCCTTACGATTGTCCTGACGGTGGGATTCATGGTCGCCGTGGTGCAGATACAGTCCGCCATTACCGCCTACACCTTCGGAGAGAGTGTCTGGTCGAGGGCACAGGTTGACGCTGTCCGGCACTTCCACCGTTTCGGGGAAACCGGGCGCTTCCGGGAACTGGCCCAGGCCCGGCAATCACTGATGGTCCCCATCGGCGACCTGCACGCGCGCCTGGCCATGACCGCCCCGGAACTGGACTGGGCCCGGGCCAGGAAGGGCCTTGAACAGGGCGGCATCCACCCCGACGACTTCACCCGCATGATCCTGCTGGTCCGTTATCTGTCATGGCTTGAGCCCATGGAAACGGCCATTAACGCCTGGCAAGCCACCGATGATCTGCTGATGGAGATGGACCAGATCGGTAACGCCATGGAGCGGGAATGGCTCAGCGAGTCTCCCGACCGGAGCCATCTTCAGGACCTGGAGCAACGCCTGTCCACACTGGACGACCAACTGCGTTCACGAGCCCTGGTGTTCAGGCTGGCCATGGGAGAGGCCGCACGCTGGGCCGCCGGATTCCTCTCCTGGGTCAGCGCCGGGTTCCTGGCGCTGGTGACGTTGCTGTCCTGGTTCCTCGCAGTCCAACTGGTCAAGCTGCTGCAACGGAGCGAACAGAGCTTTCGCTCCATCTTCGAGCAGTCCGCCATCGGCATTGTCCAGATCGATCCCGCCGGTCGGATCGTCAACGCCAACCAGGCCACGTGCGACATCCTGGGCTATTCCCGCGAGGAACTGGTACCGCACTCCTATCGTGCGCTGATCCATCCGGAAGACTGGGAGATCGAAAAGGAGGCCAGGGTTGCCATCAACCGCGGCGATATCGACAACTACACGACGGAACACCGGCTGGTCCGCAAAAGCGGGGAACTGCTGTGGGCCCGCCTGACCATCTCCCGCGTGTGGGACGCCGCCAGCCACTCTTTCTACTTTACGACCGTACTGGAGGACATCTCCGAATCCCATCGGCTATCCACCGAACTGAGCTACCTGGCCACCCATGACAGCCTGACTGACCTGATCAACCGGCGCGCCTTCGAACAACAGCTTGCCAGCCATCTCGGGCGTGTACGTAACGGAGGCGAACAGCATGCCCTCTGTTTTATCGACCTTGACCAGTTCAAGGTGGCGAACGACACCTCAGGCCACGATGCCGGTGACCAACTGTTGCGACAGGTGGCCAGCATCATCCAGAAGAACCTCCGCGACACCGATATCCTGGCCAGGCTCGGCGGTGACGAATTCGGCCTTATCCTGCAACACTGCGACCTGGATATCGCCCATCGGCTGGCGGAAAAAGTGCGGGCATCCCTGGACCATCTGGTTTTCACCTGGCGGGGAACCAGCCATACCATCAGTTGCAGTATCGGGGTGGTACCGATCACGGCGGAAACCACCGGCATCAGTGCACTGATGAGGGCTGCGGACATCGCCTGCTATACCGCGAAGGACGGAGGCAGGAATCGCGTTTGCCTGATGGCACTGGACGACGAACAGCTTGCAACCCAACGCGGCGAAATGGAATGGCTTAGCCGCATCCAGACAGCGTTTCAGGAGGATCGGTTCTTCCTCGAAGGCCAGGTCATTGCACCATCCCGTCATTCCAACCGGGGGCTGCGTTACGAAGTGCTGATTCGCCTGCGGGCGCCGGACGGTACGGTTGTCCCCCCAAACGCCTTCCTGCCCCCCGCGGAGCGGTTCGGCGTGGCCGGCAGGATTGACCGATGGGTCATCACCCACGTCCTGGAAGCCCTGTCCCGGGCACCACAACACCTGGAGAGGCTCGACGCCTGTCACATCAACCTGTCCGGCCGCTCATTCGACCAGAGCGGCTTTGCGGATTTCGTGGTGTCACAGTTCACCCGCTACCAGATTCCCCCGCATAAAATCTGCTTTGAAATCACAGAAACCGCCGCTGTTCACAATCTGCTCGAAGCGGAAGCCTTCATGAAACGACTCGGTGACATGGGCTGCCAGTTCGCCCTGGATGACTTCGGTTCGGGACTGTCGTCGTTCGGCTACCTGCGTCAGTTACCCGTTACCTGCCTGAAAATAGACGGCATGTTCGTCCGTGACATTCTCACCAACGACACCGACCTGGCCATGGTCAGGGCCATCCACGATATTGGCCATACCATGCACATGACCACGGTCGCTGAATACGTGGAATCGGAGCAAGCCGCGGCCCTGCTGACCGATATCGGCGTTGACCTGCTCCAGGGCTACTGGGTGCACCGACCGTGCCCGCTGAAGGACATCCTGAACATGGATGACATATAATGTTATAATATAACACACCCCGCAATATACGATCAGGCACTCCGATCCATGAACCATAACCAGATCAAGGCAGTTCCCACCAACGTCATCACCGGCTTCCTGGGCGTGGGCAAGACCACCGCCATCCTTCACCTGCTACAGCACAAACCCGACAACGAACGCTGGGCGGTTCTGGTCAACGAGTTTGGAGAAATCGGTGTGGATGGCAGCCTGCTCCAGGGCGTACATGCCGAAGCGGCCGGCGTCTTTGTGCGCGAGGTACCCGGTGGCTGCATGTGCTGCACCGCCGGCCTGCCCATGCAGATCGCCCTGAACCAGCTACTGGCGAAGGCCAGGCCCGATCGCCTGCTGATTGAACCCACCGGTCTGGGCCATCCACTTGAAGTATTGCAGAGCCTTTCCGCCGAGCATTACCGGGACGTGCTCTCGATCCGCAAAACCGTGACCCTGGTGGACGCCCGCAAGCTCACGGATGCCCGGTATACCGGACACACCACCTTCAACCAGCAGATTGCCATGGCCGATGTGGTGGTGGGTAACAAGCAGGATATGTACGGGCCGGAGGACAAGTCACGGCTGGAGACCTACGTGCGTGACCATGGCGCCCCCGGAGCGACCGTTACGTTCACCGAGCAGGGAGCGCTGGAGCCGGCATGGCTGGAAGGCCCCTCTGCGTCCCTGTCAGATGGCCATCACCACCATCACCATGCGCGCCCCCCGGAAGCACCGGCCGGAACCGGCCCCCTTCCCGACAGCGGCTTCCTCAGGGCAACCAATGAGGGTGAAGGCTATGAAAGCGTCGGCTGGCGCTTTGACGCCAATCGCATCTTCGATCACCAGACACTGTTCGCCTTCCTGAGCGGGCTGGACGCCGAACGCATGAAAGCGGTCTTCATCACCGACAACGGCGTCTTCGGGTACAACCTGACCAGTGACAGCCTCACCGAGATACCCCTGGATGACGCTCTGGAGAGCCGGATTGAGATCCTCGCACCGAAGGTTGATCCGGACTGGGAGAGGCAGTTGCTGGAGGCCATGGGGCCCGGAAGCTGAACCGGAATCCTGCAGGACAGAACCTGGCGCCCAGCCGGCCCGGCGCACCTGCTTGACGCTGTACATCACGGTATCGGCGCGGGCCAGTAACGCCTTTATGAAAGCGTCGGCTGGCGCTGTGGCGCCGAGCGCATGAATGGACATCCATGTGTAACACTTTCTATACAAATTTCGCCAGACAAAACCGGCTTAGCTGCTAGCTTTAACACTATCGGCCATTCAAACAGCTGTTTGCCTGGAGTGTTATGGAGCAGTATAGACGCCTGGGCGCGATTGCCCTGATGATCGGCTGGCTGCTGGTGACGGCCCTTGGTTACTGGTTGTATCAGGACAAGGTCACCCGTCCCTACACCACTATCGACAGCCCCATCGGGCATGGGGAACTGAAACGGCACCTGGAAAGCGCCTGGACAACACTCCCCGGGCAGGGTGAGGCGTTTTCCTCCGGGCCAACGCTGATCCATTTTTCCACCCCCCAATGCCACTGCGACCAGCAGAGCCGGCAACACGTCAGCGACCTGTACGATATCTTTGACGGGACCGCCCTCACCCTTGTGCAGGCAACGCAATCCTATGACGCCACCAGCACAGCGATGCCCAGGGCGCAGACGATAGCGCTACCCGAATTCTGGGCGATCGTTCCGGCAGTTCCTTCGGCGGCACTGTTTGATGCCAGCGGCACCCTGCTCTACTTCGGCCCCTACTCCAGTGGCCCCATCTGCGGTGCGGGCATCAACTTTGTCGAAGACCTGCTGACCAGGCTGGATAAAGGGCAGCCCCCCTCACCCTGGATCAACGACATGGCCGTCGGCTGTTTCTGTAAAACCGGCACGTACTCAACCTGATCACCGAGCCCCAGGAGCATTTCAGCATGGATATGCCCGCAACAACGATAGGAACACCCCGCATCCTCCCCCAGCACAGGCAGCCCGGGCAAAAAGCAGGGCAGTTGTTCAGCCTGGCACAGCAACAACGAGGTGCCGACCGGCTGATGGTGGGGGTCACCTGGCTCCTGCTCGCATACGCCGTGGTGCTGGCGTCCTGGCACGATACCTGGGCCGCCGTTCTCTGGTTCGGACTTCCGGCCGCCATCATCCCGACGGTTATCGCGGTCATGGTGCCGGCAACCCGCACTGCCAGGCTGGGTTTCGGGGCCAGCTTCATGATCCTGTCGGCCCTGCATATCCACCAGGCCCACGGCATGATCGAGATGCACTTCGGCATCTTCATGCTGTTGGCTTTCCTGCTCTACTATCGGGACTGGGCACCTGTCGTCTTTGCTGCGGGGGTTATCGCAATCCACCACCTGGTGTTCAACTACCTGCAGGTTGCCACTGCCGTGCCCGTCTTTGTCTTCGAGGCCAACACCGGCCTGGAAATCGTCTTCCTGCATGCCGCCTACGTGGTTTTTGAAACCATCATTCTTGTGCTGATGGCCATCAAGCTCCACCGCGAGGCCCTGGAAACCCAGGATATCCATTCTGCCGTGGGCTCGCTCCTGGAGGGCGGCGACCGGATCGACCTGCGGGGCACCGACCGGAAACCGGCCAGCCGCGTTGGCAAGGCCCTGCAGGACGTAATGGCACGCACCCGGGAAGTCATGAGCGAAACCCGGGACGTCACCCGGCAGCTCGACGAGACCAGCTCGGAGATGGCGACTCTCGCGGACGACTTTGCTAAAACTTTCCGCGCCGAGGAAACCGACACCCAGGAAGCGGCCACCGCCGTCAGTCAGGCAACCGCCGCCGTCCGACAGGTGTCTTCCAGCGCCAGCGAGGCGGCGGAAGCCGCTGGCAGGGTTGACGATGCCGCCCGGGAAGGTACCCGCGCCCTCGCCGACAGCAAGCCAGTGATTGACCGCCTTTCCGGCAGTATTCATGGGGGGAGCCAACTGGTCAGCCGCCTGACAAAAGACAGCGAATCCATCGGGACGGTGCTGGACGTTATCCATAGTGTGGCGGAGCAGACCAATCTGCTGGCACTGAACGCGGCCATTGAGGCCGCCCGTGCCGGTGAGCATGGTCGGGGGTTTGCGGTGGTTGCGGATGAAGTACGTTCCCTGGCCACCAAGACCCAGGAGTCGGCTCATGAGATCCAGTCAATGATCAACGAGCTACAGCAGGCAGCCCGGGACGCGGATGACGCCATGACCGAAAGCCAGTCGGCAACGGAGGAAACCGTCCAGGTGTTTGAATGCCTGGCGGCACACCTTGAGACCATCGCCACCGGCGTTGACAAGATCAACATCGCAAATGCCCAGACAGCGGAAGCCGCCAATCATCAACGTCAGGTCATGGAGACCGGCGACAGCAGCGTGCAGGCCATCAGCCGGGACATTGTCGCCAGCAATGCCGAGGTACATCACCTGGCGGATGTTGGCGGCAGACTTCGGCAGCTATCCGAGAAGCTGACCCGGCAGGCCAGTCATTTTGACCTGTAGGGAAGCGCTCAGGCTTGCCAGCCTCCGCGCAAGGCCCTTCGGAATTATACTCCACGCTCGCTTTAGCGGGCTTGGCCCAGGGCCGGTCCGTCCCTGAACGGGGGACGGATCGCGAACATCCGTTCACTGCGCATTTGCCGACGCCACCGGCGGGTTGTCGATAATGATCTCGACCCGACGGTTGCTTTGCCGGCCGGCTGCGGAGTCGTTGCTGGCCAGCGGCTGGTTCTGCCCCAGACCGATGGCGGTCAGACGCTGTGCCGCTATCCCCTGCTGCACCAGGTAAGACCGGACGGCCTCGGCCCTGCGCTGAGACAACTCACGGTTGTAGTCCATATTGCCCACGTTATCGGTATGGCCCTCTATCGCCGCATTGCGTTCCGGATACTCCGTAAGGAAGGCCACGAGTCTTGTGAGGTGGGAGGTATTTCCCGCTTTCAGTTCCGAGCTGTCAAACTCGAACAGCAGATCGCCCAGTGTCAGCACCAGTCCCCGCTCAGTCGCTTCCGCCTCCAGTTCATCGATCTGCCGCTGCAGGTCGGCGGCCCTGGCGGCTGACAATGCCTGTTCCTGTTCCCCTTCCTGTTGCATGCGGTCGGCGTCCGCCCGCGCCCGGTCAGCCTCAAGTGTGCGGGCGTCCAGGCGGGAGGTGGCCCTCTGTTCAGCCAACTGTGCGCGTTCTTCCTCTGCCTGGCGAGTGGATGCCTTCGCCATGGCAATCTCCACCTGACGATCAGCCACATATACGCGGTGCGCGCCTAACACCTGATTCTGCCCGCTATCGGACAATGGTTGCTCCGCCAGGCGAACTGCCCTTTCAGCCGCTTCGAGTGCTGTTGGTGCCTTGTTGGCCAGTACCGGATCGGACTGCAGACGGTTCAGTTTTTCGCGGGCAAGGTCCGCGCCCTGGGGGCTTTGTGGCGTGGAAGCACACCCCGCCAGCAGGACCGACCCGAGCATTAACCCGCCAAGTAAACGATGCGTGTTCATTGTTGTGCTCCTGTGCGGTTCATTTCTTCGGTCAAGGCCTCTGCACCGCGTTGCATTTCAGCATTGATCGCCGCCGCCTTGGCGGCCTCGGTCTTTGCGTATGCCAGCTCGGCCTCTACTCTGGCCTCCACAGCCAGCCTCTCGGCGTCGTCCATTCGCTCCTCTCGTACAGCCGTATCCGCCTGCGCCAGCTTTTCCCGGGCATCACCCAGTTCGGAGGCGGCGAATCGGCCAGCGTTGTATTGTTCGGCACTGACAACCGCGGTACGCGCATCATCCAGCAAGGTGGTCGGTGCCGGAGGCGAGGATGCGCAACCGGTGATCAGCAACCCGCTGGTCACTAGCGCCAACAGAAAAAGGCGTAATGAGCCGGCGTATGGGAGTGGTATGAGTGTCATGTCAGGTTCTCCTTCTGTAAGGACGGGGTTGAACACTTCTACTTGATCGCATGTCGTGACTCCCTGACATGATCCTTCTCTCACCCGTGTGATGAGATCGATCTTCATCATGGGGCCTGGCGACGGTGTCGTCTGTGCGCCGACATACACAGAGCCACCGCCCTGAAGGGGTACACCAGGATCGAGGGGTGCTTGGGTGCGTCAACGCACAGACCCTGACGATGCAAGAGCACAGCGTGCTAAGGGGATTCTGCCGATCCACGTTGCAGAACCTTCAGCGGCTGGAAAGCCGCAGGGAGACCATCATGCCTGAGGAGAGCAAACAAGCGACGAACGCCATCGTGGCAGCACTGCCGACCAGGGAAGGCCGACGACTTGCTGCCCTGTGTCAACCCACTCCACTCAAACGGGGCGACATTCTGTGCCAGCCGAATCAAAGCCTGGAAAAGGCATACTTCCCGACATCCGGGGTCATGTCACTGGCCATGGTCCTTGGTAGCCGACCGCCCCTCGAGCTGGGCCTGATCGGCCGCGACGGTATGCTGGGGGCAACGTTGTCACTGGATATTCTGGCGGCACCCATGCGCGCTGTGGTGCAGGTAGAAGGCACCGCCCTGGTGATGCCCTCAGCTCAACTGCACCAGGAGCTACGTGCCAGCCAGTGCCTGCGGGACGCGGTACACCACTACCAGTACCGGTTAATGATGCAAACCCTGCAGACCGCCGCCTGCCTGCATTTTCACGAGATCGAGCCACGTCTGGCACGCTGGCTGCTGCTGGTCCAGGAGCTTAGCCTGACCGACAACATTCATTTTACGCACACGTTGCTTTCCCATGCCCTGGGCGTGCGCCGAAGCGGGGTAACGATCGCGGCAGGCTCTCTGCAGCGCCGGGGCCTGATCAGCTATAACCGGGGCGAGATACGCATTATCGACCGGGCCGGACTTGAGATCGCCGCCTGTGAATGCCATACCGCCCTGAACAACAAGTATCGTGCGTTGTTCGGGTAGGATTCCGGGTATGCGCCGGTGGCATCCAAGGGAATGTTTGGCTGTGTTCGATACCGAACCGAACGGTTACCCGATTGTGATATGGTGAATGACCACGTATGTCCGTGGGCAATTTGGAGCAACCATGCTGAAAGCCGTCGCTTCCCCCGAGGACAACTGTTTAATCGCGGCATTGCCACAGGCCGCCCGGGACCGCCTGATTCCCAACCTTGAACTGGTAAACTTCCCACTCGGCAAGGTGCTGTATGAGTCGGGTGATACCGAGCATTACGTATACTTTCCCACCGACTGCATCGTATCCCTGCTTTACCTGATGAGCAACGGCGCCTCTGCGGAGATCTCCGTGGTGGGACGGGAAGGCATTGTCGGGGTCGCCGTATTCATGGGCGGAGAGAGCACGACCAGCCGGGCCATCGTCCAGAGTGCCGGCAACGCATTCCGACTGCCAAGACAACACCTCAAGGATGAGTTCAACCGCCACAGCGACCTTATGGATCTGATGCTGCGCTACACCCAGTCACTGATCACCCAGATGGCGCAGACTGCAGTCTGCAACCGTCACCACTCCATTGACCAGCAGCTGTGCCGATGGCTGCTACTGTCACTGGACCGCCTGCCCGGTGACGAGTTGACCATGACCCAGGAACTGATCGCCAACATGCTCGGGGTCCGCCGGGAGGGCGTGACGGAAGCCGCAGGCAAACTGGACAGGCTGGGCGTGATCCATTACAAGCGCGGCCACATCCGTGTGCTTGATCGCCCGGAACTTGAGCGGCTGAGTTGTGAGTGCTATGGGGTGGTCAAGAAGGAGTGTGACAGACTGTTACCCTCGTCTTTGTCCTGAAACCCTGTCCTGTAAAAGAAGACGTGGCATGATGGAAGGATCTGCTAAGCTGGTTCACGTTCATCACGGGCCTTGCAGCCATGAATGAAATAATGGCACTGGTTGGCGATACAATTGTCGCGGAATTTTCGGACCTCAACGATCTGGGTGATTTTGTCATTGTGGTAACCAGGTTACTGGTCGCCGCACTTCTTGGTGGTCTGCTTGGGCTTGAGCGTCAGCAACGGGGCAAGGCTGCCGGAATACGTACCCACATGCTGGTCTGCATGGGTGCAGCCTTATTCATCCTGATTCCACAACAGACCGGAATCACGGATTCCGAAATGAGCCGAGTTATCCAGGGGGTGATTGCGGGCATCGGTTTCCTTTGCGCGGGAACCATTATCACGGGTAAAGGCCAACAGGATGCCAGCGGCCTTACCACAGCGGCCGGAATCTGGTTTACGGCGGCCATCGGCATTGCCGTCGGCCTTGGGCGTGAGCAGACGGCTATCCTGTGCACTGTCCTGGCCTGGCTGGTACTTTTTGTAGTGCCCCTGTTCTCACACTCAGTACGCAAGGACAGCGCCCCGGATTCAGGTTCCAGAACCGACGCCGAAGAGAAACCGGCGACACAGGCCCCCCACAGTCCCGAGGAACGCCCCTGACTCCAGTGGCTTAGTGCGGTTCCGAACAGACCGGGCTCCCCCACCTGACTAATCTCCTCAGGACAATAATGACTGGGAGCCCCCAATGCCTATTACCTTCTTACCCGCTGATAGTGCCAATACCTACGGCCCCGAATCCACCTGCCCGCATTGCAGGGCCAGACCAGAAAGCGCCAATGCCGCTCTCTACGGGCCCTTAACGGATATTTCATTCGCCAATATGGCACAGATCACCCTTGACGCCATAGGTGACGCCGTACTGGTGGTAGACCCATGGGGGAAACTTCTCTATCTCAACAAAGTGGCCGAAACCATGACCGGCTGGTCACGGGAGGAGGCGCTTGGGCGTCCGGTCGAGCAGGTGTTTTTCGTTTTCGACGGCACAACCCGGGAACGGGTGAGAAGCCCCGCTCAACAGGCAATCGACGAGGACCAGAATGTGGCGCTCGCCCTTGGCAGCGTCCTTGTCCGTCGTGACGGTGCCGACCTTACCATTGAGGATTCCGCAGCCCCCATCCACGATCATCACGGCAGGATCGTGGGAGCGGTGATTGTCTTTCACGACGCCCGCCAGGCAGGCTCCGTGATCCAGAAAATGAGTCATCAGGCCCAGCACGACTTTCTCACCGACCTGCCCAACCGGATGCTTCTTCTGGAACGGCTTACCCAGGCCATTGGCATGGCCAATCGACACCAGAAGCAGATGGCCCTGCTTTTCCTGGATCTGGACCATTTCAAACAGGTTAACGACTCCCTGGGCCATGCCATGGGAGACCACTTACTACGCGACGTGGCAGCGGAGATCAGCAACTGTGTACGCGCCACGGATACCGTCAGCCGCCACGGCGGTGATGAATTCGTTATCCTGTTGACCGAAATCGAAAAACGGAGCGACGCCGCACAGATTGCCGAAAAAGTGCTGGCCAGGTTCTCCACGCCGCGCATGGTCGATGGCCGCCAGCTTCAGGTGACCATGAGCATGGGTATTGCTGTCTATCCGGAAAACGGCATGGACGCCGACACCCTGATGCGCAACGCTGACAGCGCCATGTATACCGCCAAGAAAAGTGGTCGAAACAGTTACCACTTCTGCGAGCAGAAAATGCAGGGCAAAACAGGCGTTTCCGTGAGAACCGGATCGAAACGACCTGCCAGCCAGACATCACAATGATCAGGGTGCCGTCTGATCTGTGACTGTTACCCAAGGTGGGGCAATAAACCCGGGGACTGGCTTGCTATACTTGGCGCGCATTCAGGACAACTGACAGGCTCACAGCGACCGCCCCATGCCCCATCCCTACTTCCTTGGCTGCCCACAGTGGCAGCACCCGGACTGGAACCGGGTATTGCCACCAGGGCAGAGCCCTCTCGCCTGTTATAGCCAGGTTTGCAACAGCGTGGAGGGCAACACCACTTTCTATGCCACCCCGTCACCCAGTCAGTGTGAACGGTGGCGATCCCAGGTGCCGGACTCTTTCCGTTTCCTGTTCAAGCTCCCCCGCCAGATCACCCACGACCGGATGCTTGCCGGGGTCGACCAGCCGTTGCGGGCGTTCCTGACCTTGCTGGACCCACTCCAGGATGTGCTGGGGCCTTTGCTACTCCAGCTCCCCCCGGCCTTCGGGCCGGAGCACCTGAATAACCTCTGGTATTTCATCGATACACTGCCATCCCCACTCACCTGTGCCGTGGAAGTCCGACACCCGGCTTTCTTCGACAAGGGCAGTGCGGAGCGGGAGTTGAACCGGGGGCTGCGTGAACGGGCCCTTGCCCGTGTCTGTTTTGACACCCGCGCCCTTTTTGCGGCCCCTGCTACGGACGAAGCAACCCGCGATGCCCAGCGCAAAAAACCGAGGCTCCCCCTCCACCTGCTGCCTGCCGACGCGCCACCCGTCATCCGCTACATCGGTCACCCGGACCTGGAGGCCAACCGCCCCTTCCTCCAACCCTGGGTTGACCGGGTAGCTGAATGGATCACTCGGGATAAGTATCCGTACATCTTCATGCACATGCCTGACAGTGGTGACGCCCTGGCATTGGCCAGGTTATGGAATGAACTCCTGGGTCAGCGAGTGCCCACTGCGGACTTCCCAGACCTGAGACAGGAAGAGCCCCAGATAGGGCTGTTCTGAAGGCCAAACTGCGCCAAGCCAAGGAAGGCTCATTGCTATAGGCGCCCCCTTCCTGATCTCCCAGTGCCATCCGTAAGCCCTATCCACTATTTATGTTAGCTTGCTAAATTAAACTTCCGTCGATATTATTGTTAGCACGCTAATCAAGTTATTCGCTCCATTGCGGCCATCAACGCCACCGGAGCCATGAGATCCCGACCATGCCCATTCATGCACAAACGGGCGCCCTGCCGTCCGATACCGCCACACAAACTGCCCACCACAAACTCAAGCCGTCCGTCGGTGGCGCCCTTGGGCGCGTCCACCGGTTGTGGCGTCAGGCCATTACCCATGCGGTATCACCGCTGGAACTGACGGAAAGCCGCTGGGCGGTGCTGGTGCACCTGGACCACCTGGGGGAAGGCAACACCCAGCAGGCCCTGGCCCGTGCCCTGGCCATCGAGATGCCGTCCCTTACCCGCACCCTCAACCAGCTTGAACAACAGAAACTGATCGAGCGCCGAGCCGCCCCCAATGATCGCCGTGCCCATACTCTCTGGTTCACCGCACAGGGCCGCCACCTCATGACCGACCTGGAAGAGCGCATCCAGGCCGTGCGAACCGCCATCTACGGCAACCTGGACGACCAACAGCTGGATCAGCTCGCCCGCATCATCTGCGCCATGGAGACCAACCTCCACCAGTACCTGGATACCCACAAGGAGGACCGTCAATGACACCGGATCAGGCCTTTGCCCGCTGGGTGCGGTTATCGCTGATCGCCTTTGTGGTGGTGTTTATCTATTTCCTGGTGGCCGACCTGTGGATGCCGCTGACACCCCAGGGCCGGGTAATGCACAGCGTGGTGCAGGTGGCGCCGCAGGTCAGCGGTCAGGTGGCCGAGATGCATGTGCGCAACAACCAGCATGTGGAAGCCGGCGACCTGCTGTTTACCCTGGACCAGCGCCCGTTCCAGCTTGCCATCGAGAAAGCCGAACTGGCCCTGGAGGCGGCCAGTGTCCAGAACGACCAGTACGATGCCGGCCTGGCCAACGCCGACGCCGCCCTGGCGGCCGCAAAGGCGAAGGAGGCCCAACTGGCCCGGGATGATGCCCGCATGCAACGGCTGAAGGCGAATGGCGGCGTATCCCGCCAGCAGGCGGACCAGATCGCTGCCGAACACGAGGCCGCCCAGGCCAACGTATGGGCGGCGCAGGCCAAGGTGCATCAACTATCGGTGCAGCGGGGGCTGACGGACGAACAGAACCTGCGCTTGCGCCAGGCCCGTAATGACCTGGCCCAGGCGCAACTGGACCTGGCCTACACCGAGATCCGCGCCGAACAGGATGGCACTCTCTCCAACCTGCAGGTGCAGGCGGGCACCTACGCCCGGGCGGGAGCCTCCCTGGCGGCCCTGGTGGGTGACCGGGCGGATGTGGTGGCGGATTTCCGGGAGAAGTCCCTGGCCTATGTGCATCCCGGCGACCAGGCCGCCGTCGTGTTCGATGCCATTCCCGGGGAAGTGTTCCATGCCAGCGTCGGCACCATTGATGCCGGCACACGCCAGGGCCAACTGCTGGCGGACGGCACCCTGGCCGCCCCCACCAGCACCGACCGCTGGGTACGGGATGCCCAGCGCGAGCGCCTGCACCTGGATCTGCGGGAACACCGGGAGTTGCTGCAACGCCTGCCCTCCGGCGCCCGCGCCACAGTACAACTGTTACCGGCATCCGGGCCGGCTGCCTGGCTCGGGGAACTGCAAATCAAGGCCATCAGCCTGATCCACTACATCTACTGAGGCCACCATGGCACGCTTCAAGCCAATACTGCTGATCCGCAAGCCGTCGATGAACGCCAACGACCTGCGCCAGTGCCTGCGAATTGCCTTTGGCGGGATCCTTGGGTTCCTCTTCTGCAAGATCGCCGGCACCAACTATGGTGCGTTCTACACCGTGACCCCCATGCTGCTCCTGGGCATGGTCCCGGTCCTGAATCCCCATGTGATGAGGCAGTTCCTGGCCGGCGCCGCCCTGGTAACGGTTATGGTGCTGGTGGTACAGGGGCTGTTTGGTGACAAACCCGTGCCCCTTATCCTGATCGTGGCCGGGCTGTTTGCATTGCTGTTCCGCGCCATGACCCGCGGCCCTAACTTCCTGTTTGGCGCCACCAGCATTGTCAACCTGTCGATGTTGCTGCACTTCGCCAGCTACCCTAGCGCCGACGTGCTGGGCATGGTGACCACCTTCCTGGAGGCGGTCCTCGTCAGCCTGGCCATTGTAGTATTGATGCACTGGCTGTTTCCCGAGGTGGAACCCCGGCCACCGCGACAGATACCGCCCAAGCCCGTCAGCAACCAGCGCCATGAGGTGATCCTGGCTACCACGGTAGCAACGCTGTCATTCATCGCCTTCCAGGTACTGGATCTGCGGGGATCCCTGTCCGCCCAGGTGGCCACCATACTGGTGCTGTTTCCCCTCAACTGGAAAGGCGCCGGGCCGGCGGGATGGAACCGGGCCATCGGCACTTTCGTGGGCTGCAACGCCGGGCTGGTCCTCCAACTGTTTCTGCTCAACCACTTCGACGTGCTGCCTTTCATCACCTTCGGCCTGTGGCTGAGCCTGATGGTCTTCGCCCGTTACCACATGCTGGAGGGTGGAATCTCCGGCGCGGGTTTCGCGGCACTGACCACCATGGCCATCCTCTTCGGCCAGTACCTGACACCCAGTACCGACCTGGTCTATAGCGACCTTTACCGCTTCAGCTCCCTGACCGTTGCGGTCCTGGTGTCGCTAATGGCGGTATATGTCATGCACCATGTATTAAACCGGTTTACCAGCACCCGGTTGGTGGAATGAGGGAGTGGAGATCGGGTGGTATGGCAGATTGCGGTGAAAGCGGGCCTGACGCGACCCTGGACACCTGGGCCGCGTATCGCAACGGATGACGTCGCATTCAGGCCGGTCAGTTCGCCTGGGCGCGCCTTACCCGAGGGGTAAGTAACAGGTTATCTGGCTTAAGCCGATCCTTCAGTGTTGGTAGCGAAAAGCCTACCTTGACGTCACAGGGAGCAGGTCCGGGTTCCTCTGGCAGGGACGCCACCCAAAGCTCCTTCCCATCAGTGTGGAACCCGTTGACGGACCGAATGTCGGGGCAGGTTACCCCCTGGCTGGCGGCCTGCTCTTCACGTTCCTGAAGCAACTCGCGGATCGCGGCCTCCTGGAATCGCTCATAGGCATACCGGTCCCTGAATTGTGAATCCAGATCGATCTCGGCCCCATCTTCTGCCAGGTCCAGGTTCAGGAAACCAGATACACGTTCCGGGGACGGCATGGAGGCACACATCCAGGAGGCCTCGTACGCCATGCTGAGAACGCCATTACCGAGGTGGATCTCCCGGGTATGAAACGCAATATCGCCCATACCATCGCAACGGAACTGGTCAACCAGTTCCGAGATCCGCTCATTGGCGGCATCCGCCACCGATGGGTGGCTGCTGGACAGCACTTCAGGATAAACCCGGGTTATTTCCCAGTAACCAAACGGAAACCGATCGTCCTGCATGGAGGTTTCCTCGGTCCGGAGTTGATACTCGAATTGCCCCTCCAGCTCGGCGCGGTTGCGCGTCTCCTCCTTTGTGTCACCAGGATTGAGCGAGGAGTCATCGGCACTGGCCGAGGAATCGCAGGCTGTCAGCAGGACGCTATTGGCGAGTATTCCAGTTACGAGAACAGTTTTTAGAAAATCCATTTATCGAACTTTGTTTCCAGGGGGACGATGATCTGTCCCGAACCAGTTTAGTGTGGCCGCTATTATCCACATCCATGGCACATATGAACACCTACATGGTCTCGCCCGATACCGACAGGCACCCGGCAACCATCAGAAAACAGTGCACTAGAACCCAGACATCACCTCCTGCAGGTCATTTTTCAGCTCTTCCGGCCCGGAGATCCAGAGTTCACGGTCCACGCCGGGGAAAACCCCGATCTCCAGTCCGTCTCTGGTCAATCCTGGCACCCACTTCCTGAAGAAATCCGGCAGGGAAATAGCTTTCGGAGACAGATCGCCCGCCCCCTTGGCGTACTCGCTTGCGAACGCCTCACCTGGCCAGACCGGCAGATACGCCACGCCGTCTTCCTCGGAGACAATCTTCAGGAAGTGGTTATCGGCATTGACCAGAATCCAGATCTCGCGTTCCTCGGCGACCTCATCCAGAAAATAGTCGTATCGTTCCTCGCCATCCATCTCCAGTACCTGGGTTAACGGGGTGTCGCTCATAATCGGTCCACTGCGCTATTGGGGGTGTGATGTGGAGTCTAACGTAAATCGGGAGGGAGTGGATTCCCAATTCCTCTCTCACCCAGCCCCACATCCGTTGCCCTCAACAGGGCTCCAATGACCAACCCTGCCCAGTGGCCAGTATGCGATCGGTCAGCCCGAGGTTTTCCAGAAAGGCATCGTCATGGGATACCACCACCAAGGCGCCATGGTATTGACGTAACATGCTTTCCAACGCCTGTGAGGAGGGCAGATCAAGATGGTTGCCGGGCTCATCCAGCAACAGGAGTTCCGGAGGCGAGTCCGCATAGAGTATGCAGGCCAGTGCCGCCTTCAGCCGTTCTCCTCCGCTCAGCAACCCGCTGGGTGTCATGATCTTCCGTTCGTCCAGTCCCAGTTGGGCCAGCCGCATCCGCAGATCCCCTTCGCTGGCCGTGCGGTTGGCCTTCTGTAACTCCTGGAGCGCCGTTTTCTCAGGATTCAGATTCTCCAGACGCTGGTCGAGATAGGCGCACCCGGACGTCACCTTACAGCCCCCATCGAGAGGGGTTAGCCGACCGGCGAGCACACGTAGCAACGTGGATTTACCGCAACCGTTCGGGCCAATCACACCAATACGCTGCTGCCCATACAAGGTCAGGCTGATGGTACGAGTAGCACCTGCCACGAAAGGTAAAGTCACCCCATCCAGTTCCGCCACCCGGCGCTTTGCCGCCTGCATGACCGGTACCGTGTGCAGGGTAACATGTGCCTCATCGTCAACCCGCTGCGCCGCATCCCGTACACGCTGGTCAAGCTGTGCCCGGCTGGCAGCCTGTTTCTGGTTCAACGCGCCTGCCGAGTTCTCGCTACGCTCTTTCTGACGATCCAGCAGAATCTTGGCCTGGTTGGCCTGCTTGCCGTGCCGATTTCCACGTGCCTGACGCCGCTGCTGACGCTCATGCTGTTTACGCATGGCCCGTTCCTCACGTTGGCGTTCCAGCTTGCGTTGATCAAGCTGCTGGATGGCATTCTCCCGTTCCCGGGCTTTGTGTTCGGCATAGAAGGTGTAGTTGCCGCCGTAGCTACGAAGTCCCTGCGACGACAGTTCCACGATACGCTCCATGGCTTCAAGCAATTGCCTGTCATGGCTGACAACGATCAAACCACGGGGCCAACGTGCCAGTTGTTCGATCAATGCCTGGCGGTTCGGTCGATCAAGATGGTTGGTCGGCTCATCAAGAATCAGGAAGTCCGCATCTGATAACATCGCGCCGATCAGAGCTACCCGCATGACCTCCCCACCACTCAGATTGCTGGCGGATGTCATCGCGTCAAGATGCCCCAGGCCACTACGTTCGAGTTCGTGGCAAAGCCGCTGGGGCATGTCCCATTGGTCACCCACGGCATCGAAATCCTCCGGTGCCGTGCTGCCAGACTCGATACGTGCCAGCGCATCCAGCGTGTGCTGCACACCCGCCAACTTGGCCACGGTGGCCCTCTCGGGACACGTCACCTGCTGGGCCAGATAATGCACGCTGCCGGACCCGAGGCACTGCCCGCTGGTAGGCTGCAACTGTCCAGCCAGGATAAGCGCCAGCACCGTCTTGCCCACGCCGTTACGCCCGACCAGGCCGGTAGCGCGATGGTCGAACTGTTCATGAAGATCGGAGAACAACGTTCTGCCATCCGGCAAAACCTGTGTTACACCTTTCAGTGCGAGGTAGGTATTTGTCATGCTGTATTCCAAAGATGCCAAGAACTCCCCCTGCTCTCGGGGGCTGGTGGAGACTGGCCGTCATCACAACGGCGGCATCAATGGCGCATTGGACAAATACCTCTTTGCTGGGGGAGAAGAATGCCCATTTTACGGCCCCTGCCGGTGGGAGTTCCACCCCGTTTAAGGCTAGATTGGCACTTCCCACATGACTGGACTGGCAGGTCGGATCAGGGCAGGATCGTCTACCCCGCCATATGCCCCACATAGGCGGCGGTAAAGGCTGTTTCCTGGAAGGCCTTCAGCCCGGTTTCCGCAAACGGGACCGGCAACGGGTTGGCGGCCAGTGTGGACTTGATCAGCGCTGTCGGGAGCAACCTGACCTCCAGCTCGGGGCTTACGATCAACTGGATGGTCGCCTCCAGCTTGAAGCTGATCGCGCCCCCGGCAAATTTGCCTTTCGGCATCCGCTCCTTGATGACAACGCTGTCTACCCTGTGTTCGGCCATCAAGCCGGCAAAAGCCGCCTGGAACTGCTTCAGGTCTTCCCGGGTGTGGTTCTTGCTCAGCGACAGCTTGCGCACCTTGCACTCCGGCAAGCTGAACTGCCCCCGGTCCAGGTTCAGCAGGCACACCACCGCATCGCTGCCGGTCAGTTCAACGCCACAAATAATCATAGCCTTCCCCTGATGGCATTCAGCCACAGCACTTCTTGAATTTAACACCACTGCCACAGCTACATGGGTCATTACGGGACGGGAGTTTCGTTGTGGTCACCGTCGTCCCCTTGTTCAGCAGTACGGTCAGTTCGGCGATGGATTCAACCGCGCCCGCCTGGGTATCCACTGTAATATCCGCGTGCAGATTGGCTGCGGCCACCTGGGCTTCGATCTCCTGCCTGCGCGCCTCACTGGTGACCACGAGCGTGAGCGGGTACTTCCTGCTTCCCGCCTTCTGACTGGCATTGGTCTTAAAGCCGCCATGGGCGGTATGGTGCTGGCGCGCGTCCTGGCGGCCCTTGTAGAAAAATTTGTCTGACATGCTGGTGTCCTGGTGAACGGAAGAGTGCCCGGGCGCCCAAGGAATGAGCCTGCCGCCGGGCGGAAAACGTTTTAGCATGCTTGTTGGGTTGGTGATATAGGCAGATGTGGAAATATCCGGACTTACGCTGGTCTCTGTTCCGGTATCCCCTGAACACCTGACGATACACTGAGCACCGTCACCATCACCAATATCAGACCCATGCCAAAGAACTGCAGACCGGCCAGGCTTTCATCAAACACCACCAGACCGAACAGCGAGGCGGTGACCGGCTCGACCATCGCCAGGACCGAAGCAACGGCCGGCGCGGTATGGTTCAGTCCAACCACATAGAGAATGAAGGAAAGTCCTGCCCCCAAAACGCCCAGCCCCAGAAACAATGGCCAATCCGACGACACGGGAACGGACAGGGTCTGGCCGATGTCGCCAAACCAGATGAGGGTGGCCGTCAATACTGCAAACGCAATGGAAAGGACCGCCTGGGGGCTCCCCTCCGGCGCCGCGTACTTGAACCCGAAGATGAACAGCGCATAGGACAACCCCGACAGCAAACCCGCGCCCACGCCGAGCATCGTCAGACCACTGCTGCCGATATCATAGACCTGCGTCAGCAACACGATGCCCACCATGACCACCGCGATGGCGATCCATTTCAGGGTGGTGGGGGTTTCGAGTTTGAGGGCAAAGGAGACAAGGTAGACAAACACCGGGGCGCAGTACATCAGCGTGGCGGCAACCGCGATGCTGCCCTCGGAGATGCTCACGAAGTAAAAGGCAAAGTTTCCCGCCACACCGAGCCCGGCCAACACGGACCAGAACCACAATCGGCGATTGGCCAGTCCACTGCGTTGCGGACTCAGGGCCAGCCAGATAAGGACGAACACCAGCCCGACCAGCCCCCGATAAAGGGATACCACAAACGGGTCCCAACCATGGGTCAGGAGTATGCCGCCGATCCCGCCGGACACCCCCCAGCAAAAGGCTGCCAGCGCCACGAATACTGTACTCGCGAACACCATAGGAAACCCACCCGGTGCCGGAAAATGTATACAGCCTGGCGGGGAGTATTGCACGTACGGGGCCCAGGGGTATCTACCGGGTTCCCGAAACGGCATGAGCATAGGAAACGAATCTTATTCAATAGGTTTCAGTGCCCCGGGGCGGGTAAGTGCCGTGCCCAAAACCAGAACAAACGCCGCCAGCACGAACACCTTATTTACAAACCAGTTGGTGCGCCAGATGGACCATTCCGGGTCCGCCAGGAATCCGATGAACAGGCTGACGATGATCGCAATCTCAGCCACCGACATACCAACAGCCAGCAGGCGGGTATACCGAGGCCGCGCCAGCAACGCCCAGGCCAGCCAGAGGTGGGCCACCGGCCACAGGTCCCAGTAGATGTAGGTGGTCCATGGCTCACCACTGACCAGCGCAAAGCCGATCGGGAACAGGTATTTGATAAACACGGTCCAGGCCACGAGGATCAGGAAAAGGTGCGCGAGAAAGGTGATCCAGGGGCTCCGGGGTTTGTCAGTCGATGTCATTGTGTGGGTCCTGGCGTGTTACCGGTTGCACACCCTGATATTGAGTTAGCCTTCCTGATTCAGATCGAAGCGCTCCGTGATCCGAATTGTAGCTGATCCAGGGTGACTTCCCTGAAGCGATCCAGCAGCAGGGATTCAGCCTCCTCAAGCACATCATTGATGGAGGTATTTACGGCGGCCTCAATGGGGCAATTGGTGTGCTCATCCGTCAGCCCAATGGTGAAAACCGAGCTGTCTCCGAGGGCCCGGTGGACATCGTAAAGTGTGATGTCCTCCAGTCGTTTGGCCAGGGACCAGCCGCCGCCGTGGCCTTTGACAGAAGTGACATATCCCTGCTCCTTCAGAAGCGCCATGGTTCGGCGCACAACCACCGGGTTGGTATTCAACATGCCGGCGATAGTGTCGGAGGTGGCGGGGCCCTCCAGTTGGTCCATATGGATCAGCACATGGAGAACGCGGGAAAGGCGGCTGTCTTTTCTCATGGATTCGCTCACACAGGCAATCGTGTATCAATGCTGGCTGCATCCTATCATGTAACTTTTAATGTTTCATGTGTTGCGCCCACCCGAAAATCACGTAACAATTAACGTTACTTGATGCAGATTTTCGGGAGGGTGACCTATGAGTTCGGATGTGATTGTGATTGGCGGGAGCTTTGCGGGCTTTTCAGCGGCTATGCAGCTTGCCCGTGGACAGCAGAACGTTATCGTGATTGATGCTGGCAAGCCCAGGAACCGGTTTTCAGAGGCCTCCCACGGCTTCTTTTGCCTGGACGGTTTTTCCCCCAGTGAAATCCGCAGGAGAGCGGCCAGGCAACTGGCGAAATATCCCACAGCCCGGGTTATCGAGGGGCTCGTGAATAGCGCCAAACAGGAAGGCGACGGGTTTTCCGTAATAGTGGATAGTGGCGAGACCTACACTGCCGCCAAGCTGATACTGGCCACCGGCCTACGCGACGAGCTACCGGATCTCCCCGGTCTGGCCGAGCGCTGGGGAAAGACCGTCATCCATTGCCCCTATTGCCATGGCTACGAGCTGCGCAACCGCCAGCTTGGCGTGATGGCGACAGGCCCATTGTCGACCCACCAGGCGGCCATTATCCCGGATTGGGGGCCAACCACCTACTTTACCCAGGATCAGCAGTCACCCGACCTCGAGCAGACGCACCTGCTTACCAGCCGCGGGGTTGTGATCGAGACATCGGCCGTTGTCGAGATCATGGGTGAGACGCCATCGATCACTGGCGTGCGCCTTGCCGATGGCCGCACGATCCCACTGGAAGGCCTCTATGTCGGCCCCAAAGCCCGTATGGCCAGTCCGCTGGCGCAGCAGTTAGGCTGTGAGTTCGAAGAAGGGCCGATGGGCCCGGTGGTAAAGGTCGACGACCTCAAACGCACCAGCGTGGCCGGGGTTTTTGCGGCAGGAGACATGTCCAACAAGTGGCAGAACGCGACCCTTGCATCGGCGTCCGGCGTAATGGCGGGCACAGCGGCCCATCGTGCCCTGATGTTTGGGGAATAGGCGACCTTTCGACCATGACTGGGCGGACTCGCCGACCGTGCGAACAGATTGATGACGGTTGCAGGACAGAGTGTGAACCACGCGGATAGCAGCACCACTGGCGATAGCCCATAGCACCATGATTTACCGACGTATTCCGCGTATCCTCCCAGGTAACCATGAACCCAACGAACTCGCGAGGTACATGCCCAATGGCTGACGAAGACACCCTCAACGCCCTGAAAACCGCCTTCACGTTCATGCCCCAGCCGATGGAAATCAACCGGTTTGAATACGGCGACGATGCTGACAGGATCCTTGCCCAGGTGAATTTTGTACGGGAGGTCCTGATCAGCCACGGCATTGACCCGGACGAAGTGTCCGGAGAAATCAACCCGGACTCGTCACCGAATTCCTGCTACTGATCCGGACCGGAAGCGACGACTCAGGAGACCCAATGCCCTACCAGTTCGAAGACCTCAAACGCAGCTGCCAGACCCAATGGCGCGCCTACATAGAACATGACTTCGTGCAGCAACTGGGCGATGCATCCCTGGCACCGGAAGCGTTCCAGCACTACCTGAAGCAGGACTACCTGTTCCTGATCCAGTTTGCCCGGGCCTTTGCCCTGGCCGCCTATAAAAGTCCCACCCTGGCCGACCTGCGCCAGGCAAAGGAGGGGCTGCAGGCCATAGTGGATGTTGAGCTGGGCCTGCACATCGATTACTGCCGGGAATGGGGCATAACAGAAGAAGAGCTTGCCAGCCTGCCGGAGGCCCGCGCCACCCTGGCCTACACCCGTTACGTGCTGGACACCGGCAACCGCGGCGACCTGCTGGACCTGCACGTGGCGCTGTCACCCTGCATGGTGGGCTATGGCGACATCGCCAACTGGCTGAACAGCCGGGCGGAAACCGTTCGCGGTGAAAAGAACCCCTACGATGCCTGGATCGCCATGTATGAAAGCGACGAGTTCCAGCAGGCCATGCAGGCGGAAATCCGCTGGCTGGATGAACGACTCGCGGACGTCTCTCCCGCCCGTTTCAAGCAGCTCACCCGCATCTTCAGCGACGCGACCCGCCTTGAGATTGATTTCTGGGAGATGGGGCTGAAGCTGAGCGATTGATCCAGGACCCCGGAACGGTCAGCCAGCAGCCTTGCACCAGCGATAAACCCGCATCGGGGGAATATTCCGCAGCTCCAGTGTACAGCTGTCATGTGGCCCCATGATGGGGTCGGTGATCCGGGCCACGTCGCTGCGGAACTGGTAGGCAATGAAGCGCCCACCCTCGGCAAGGTTGTCGTTCACCGCCTGCGCAACCCGAGAGCCAACGTCTTCCGGCATTTTTGAGAAGGGGATGCCGGAGATCACCACATCTGCCTTGTCCAACTGGTGCGATGCCAGGATCTCTGCCAGGTCTTCCGCGCTGCCCAGGTGATTGATAAAACGCGAGTCGGCGATGTCGCCGAGCAACTCATGGAAGTGTGGGCTCAGTTCGATGGAAAGCAGGCGCGCGTCCTGGCCGAGGTTCTGGAGAAAGGTCCGCGTGGTACCGCCCGTGCCAGGCCCCAGTTCGACAACCCGCCTGACCCGCGACAGCTCTGATGCATCAAGAATCCGGCGCTCCAGGTACCGCGAACTGGGAATGACCGACCCCACCTGACGGGGCTCGCGCAGGAATCCACGGAAGAAAGCGCCCGGGCTCGTTCTCCGGTCTGAATTGTCTTCCGGGCCAATACTTTCCCCGCCCATACTGCTCCCTCTATCTGATCATCTGGTTTATCAAACAGTCTTAACCATGAGACCTGTGCCCACTGCCGTCAATCATTACCCGCCTAAAAAGAGCATTTAAGTCAGCTATACTGGCCGGTCGACCGGCGGGACTCCCAACGGACAGACTACTGACCAGGCAGGCCCCCCGGGCCGCCTGGGCAGTTCGTTAATCTGCTGAGGCACGGAGGGCCTTGAGAACAAGGCGCGGTGGCGAAGGTTCACGAATTAACCCAGACGGTGCACTAGGCCGGCTTGTGTTCGGGCTCGGGGCCCTCCTTTCTACCTTCCTCGCGAGGAGGACGGGGGCTCTGGTGCGGAGTCTTGCCATCGACTGGCTTACCGTACTCCGCAAACGGGCCGTTAACGGCGGAATGATCCCGTACCTGGATAAGCTCCATGGGTTCCGAAACGGACTTCCCGGGCATTAACTTGAACATACAGAAACCTCTCTCAATATATGGCACTTACCTGTGGGCAAGTAGCCAGATCAGCGCCAACGACCGTAACTGGCGCTGCTCGAACCAGCTTTTACTTCCTGGACTGTTTTTCAAACTCCCCGATCTGCCTTTCGGCCTCATCGCGGCTGATGCCATAACTTTCCTGTATATGCCCGGCGAGCTTTTCCCTCTCGCCGGCGATAACGTCCAGCTGGTCATCGGTGAGCTTGCCCCACCGTGACCGGATATCACCCCTGAATTGCTTCCAGTTACCTTTGATGGTGTCCCAGTTCATAGCCGTTTCCTTATGGTCACTTGCGGACAGTTGTCCGGCCTCGGGTACCGCCTCGGCGGTTGCCAGGCCAATGATGGAATAATGGCGAAAGGGGCGTCTGTGCGGTGGAACACAGTGGCTTTCTGGACCAGGCCTAACTCATCACTTGAAATGATAAAAAGGATACGGTTAAACAATTTTTGTGAGCGTCACAACTCCTCAATAATACAACCATAGAGATCAGCAAAGCCGATGAGTTTCTGATCCACCAGCAAGATCCAATGATCACTTTGAGGAGCTAAACCATGCGTTCAATCAATACAAACCTGAAGAAAACCGCTGCTATCGCCACCATCGTCATTGCCAGCTTCGCCGGTGCTTCCAATGCCGCCGCTCAGCAGGTATGGATGGAAGAAGTCATGGCTCAGCAGGAGCAGCAAGTGCATGACGCAACAACTGAAGCCACTGCTGAGAGCAAGTCTGATGAAAGCGTGAAAAACAGCGCTTCATGAGGTGCTGAAAGGGCCCTGAGCTATTGCGGCAGGGCCCTGGTTTTTCTTGAGAGATTTGACCATCACAGCCAAATGGCCGCTGACTCTTCCCCTCGGCGCCCCGGTTGACAGCTCCGGTCGATCAGAGAAGAATCCAGACTCTGCAACAGCCATAGGATGGTGATGAAACATGCACACGGAGTCTCTCGCTCGCCTGTTTGGAAGACGTGTTACGCGCACATTGCCTGTAATACTCGCCCTACCCCTGCTTGCCCTGTCAGGCTGCACTACAGCCGATGTCTCTTCGAATACCCCCCAACCGGCGCCATGCGAAGAACGGTCCGCGGATACCAACAACCTGCCTACGGATGCCCTAATCGGCACCGACATTGCCGATTCCAACCATCTTGAAGACAGCAACGCCCCGATACCCGGCCAGTATCAGGCAGAACTTGGCGGCGCCACGGTGACCGTGTCCATCACGACCGACACCCTGACCCGGACCTTCCAGGAACCGGGCACCGATCCGGACCGTCGGACCTTCCAACCCACATGCGTCTCAGACTCCCATCTACTCGCTGACGGGGTGTTTGCACGACGCGTGTCCGAAGGCCTCCTGTACCTGGAGCCATCATCCGGCGTAGGCGGAATGCCCCCCAACTTGTGGCTACTGCTCGACGCTCAGGAATAAACCTCAATCACAAAGGCCGATTGAGGCTTTTAAAATTGAACCTGCCCCGGCTTTTCGTTCAATATCTTCCCTTGCAGGAGTTGAAGCCAGTTCCATTAGCCGAGAGAGCGGGAGGTCGACCATGGCAGAAGAATCACTCAAGGACCAACTGAGCAACGCCGTGAAGAACGCGATGCGGAACAAGGACAGAACCCGGCTTGGCACGCTGCGTATGGCCCAGTCCGCCATCAAACAGATCGAGATTGATGAACGCCGCGACCTGGATGACGAAGACGTCCTGAAAGTGCTCGACAAAATGCTCAAACAGCGCCGCGATGCCGCCGCTCAATACGACGACGCCGGCCGACAGGAGTTGGGCGACAAGGAAAGGGCGGAAATGGTCGTCATCGAGGAATTCATGCCCAGCGCCCTGTCCGAAGATGACCTGGATGCCCTTATCCGCACCACCATCAGCTCAACCGGCGCCCAGGGCATGCAGGACATGGGGCGCGTCATGAACGAGCTGAAGCCGCAGGTGCTAGGACGGGTTGATATGGGGCATTTGAGCAAGAAGGTGCGGGAGGTGTTGGCTGGCTGACCTCGGTTGCTGCGGAGTATCATGCCGCCAGCTTCCTATATAGTCACTCAGTCCCAGCCCGTACCCTGACGCTATCGATCAGTGCCCAGGATCCAGAGAAGTCCGGCTCGCTTTCAGGCCGGACGTAAGGTATCAAGCCTTTTTGACGAATTCGGACTTCAGTTTCATAGAGCCTATGCCGTCAATCTTGCAATCGATGTCGTGGTCACCGTCCACCAGACGGATATTCTTGACCTTGGTGCCAACCTTGACCACCAGTGAGGCCCCTTTCACCTTCAGGTCCTTGATAACGGTTACCGTGTCACCATCTGCCAGAGCATTGCCGTTCGCATCCCTGATAGCAGGTCCGTCCGACGCTTCGGTGGGCTCGCCGCCGGTTTTCCATTCGTGACCGCACTCGGGGCAGACAAAAAACTCGCCATCTTCGTAGGTAAATTCAGACTGGCATTCGGGACAACCGGGTAAACCGCTCATAGAAGATCTCTCAGCAAGAAACGACAAAAGCGCCGGGGGAGCCATACTCGCTGCCCCTGGCCGCTCAGCATCAACGCCTTTGGAAAGCATCTATTCTACCGGATTGGGAGGCACCATGGGGGAGCAGATACAGGTGGTGGAAAATAAACCTGAACCAGCCCCAAGCCATGCAAACAGTATTGTGAAAGAGGCGTCAGCCATCGATCCACCAATGCCCATGCTCAACTGGATGGCTCAATGTTCCGGTGTCACCGTCTTAACATTCTGCACACCAACCTCGGTCATTACCTCGAGCACCTGAGGCAGGCTATCCTGGCCGTTGCCTGATAGCCGAATGGCCACCGTATCAGGCTTTTCCAAAATTATCTTTGAGGGCAGCGGCAACTGCTCTGAGCATCCGAAAAATCGATTTCCACATCATCAATCTGCAAGACAGGTCCATCTACCTGCTGCGCCTCCAAGACACTGACGTCCTCCTGCTCGGAGCTTGGAGTGAAGTCGATATCGTAGAAAGACGCCATGTCCTGGCAGTTCCAGGAGGCCCCCAAGGCATCTTCCATGCGTTCTTTAATAGCGGGGTAAACCTGAGCGTAATTATCAATACCAGACCTGCCGGCTATTACGGCTTTAACCTCATCCGTTTCTATGCTCTCTGCGAGGTTAGCGTAGATAGCTTTCTCTGCATCCGACAGCCACATTCCTTCATACTCACTTTTCAAATGTTCGGGATCGAAGGCATCACAGAGGGCTTTCGCATCTGCTGCCAGCTGATTCCCTGAGTCACATCCATTGATCGCTATAACGGACAACATCAGAGAGAAGATAAAAGGCTGTCTATGGCTTCGTTCTGTCATGAGACCCCATATGGCTAGTAGGACGAGCGGAGTGTTGTGGTAGCCTCCTGAATCTCGGTACGTACGGCTGTTTCGTCGATGATCTCGCAACAGTAAAGCAAAAGTAACGTCCTATCCTGGCTCCTTGGACTTCCCTACATTTACTTGAAGAACCGGGAAAGTTTAATGGGAGTCACAAACAAGAGGCTCAGCACTCTCCAGACTCTCAACCGGCAAAACACATGAGGCTTGCCGCTCTCCAGGCGCTCGCCTGAGTATGAATTCCACATCAAACTGGAAGCCCCCTTTTTCAAATCGCAGATTTCGAAACCCTGTGTAAGAGCTATCCATGAAATCCCAGGTTTCGCCTTCCGACGTCCGAACCGAACAAAGGTCTCTCTGAAAATCAATGTTCCAGTCATCAACAGGGCTGAGCCTCTCGAGTCTCAAACAGGGGTATAGGGATTCGGTGGAGAAACGAATTGCGCGATAGAGTGCGCCGTCATGCCGATGAACCTGTATCTCCATGGCTCGGGCATCAACGGCAGGAGATGGGGTTCCGTCAGCCAATACGGACATAGAGGCGACAACCAGGATAATAGTCAGAAAACGCACAGAACACTCCCTTAACGATGGCATGAAACGCCAGACACCTAACTGGCCAAAAACGATAGTCGGCGCTGGAACCTGTCTTGCGGAACCCCGTCCCAAAGACTTGAATTCGTCATGATCTGGCGAATAAGGGGCAAGTCGTTAGCGACGACAGCAGGCTGGAGATGCCTCCGTGTCCGACCTGTGTAGTCACCTCGATACCTAAGATCTACGAGAAGTTCCCGGATACGAGAATCGAGCACCTCCCAGTCCGTTCGACCGTATACCTCCAGAACATCAGATTTAGAGCAGATCCGAATCACATCGGCTTCCATCTCAGCGTACACAACCTCAAACAGGCGTAACTGAATCGCAGCCGATATCTCAAAATCCAGCAAATCACTAGCAATGATAAACGTCTCGGCATCGCTACCTCTCAGCCGTACACCAGCGGCAACCTTTCTCGCATATCCCGGACTGATTCCAGCCTGAGTCAATTGCTGTTCAGTCGTTGTCCTTTTACGTTCCCTTAAGTCAAATCCCCGCCCCAACGTCAAACCTGAAGAAGCGGTCGGAACATGAAGAATGCGACTGTGGTAACGACCACCTTCCTGGCCCTCCGCGGCCCAGGTCAAACTACCCTGGGATGGAGGAGTGATTGGAACACGAGTTCGGGAATCCGCCAGCACTTTCAATAGCTTTTCCCAGGTCTTGCTGTGCTTCCGTACCAGCCCGGACTTGCTATCCGTACCTTGCTCAGTTTGAAATGCACCGATCGCCTCGTTCAGGTCACGATCTGGGCTCGGTACAATTGGTAGCGGCTCTTTTCCCCCTGAACGCTTCCATACATTCAGCAGTGCCCGAATCAACTTTACGTCGTCACTACCGTTTATGCCGCCCAAACCAACACTGCTTGCTAATTCCAGTTTCATTTGATCTTTCCATCCTTGAGAAAGCTGTAAGGTTTATTCCACAGGTGGGGTGTCACCCGATGTCAAAAATGACAGCAACGAACACCAATAGCACCGTGCCATGGGCTGCTACCATTAACACCCACGCCCGGCACTGATCGGATCTTGTGGTGTACCGTTTAACATCTGCTGTATTCAACTGACGATTGTCCAGTTCATTAAACCAGGCCGCTGGTAACGCTACCGTGTAGGCGTACCAGATCACCCGTCCGCCGACGCCATCCCACGGGCATGGCCGCGGCTTGCCCTCGGATATGATCGCCTTTTCAATGCGAGCCATTGAAAGCCTGCCAAACACTAACCATGACACCATCGATATAGTGAGGAGAATCACGAACGTAAACGCAAATGCCAACTCAACGTTCATTGGCAACACCTTCAATCACCAAAGAAATAGTCATAGACCTGTCCAGCCCAATTTTTTCCTTTTGCGTCGGCCTGATAAGCTGAATATGCCCCCATTACGACCGCAGAACCAATCATCAGTCCCCAGCCCCACGGTGTTGCGGCAAGAGCTACCCGCGCCATAGTCATGGCAACGGCGCGCCCTGTTACAAAGCCCGATAGCGCCCCGCCTCCAAAACCTCCGGTCTGGACAGCCAACTCACGCTCCCACTCTTCGCCATCGCGATAGCTCTCATAGACCTTGTTTGCACGGAAACCCAAATCGGCCACAACGATACCTCGTCCAGCATAAGTCAGGCCCTGCGAGAAACGGCTAACAGCTTGACCTTCGTGCATATCAGCAACATATATACCCCGGCCTTTATGACGCTCAGCCAATGTCACACCACGATCACTGCCTGTAATCGCAGAACCTTTGTTCTTGCCGAAATCAGTAGAGGGTGCCAGGCGTCTCACTTCCGCCTGAAAGTAACGATTCAATCGCTCATAAGCAGAAAGCACATTTTGCCTAAGCTTGGCTTTGGTTGCAGCTGGCCCCCGTCCTACTCGCGAGAAGTCATTAAGCTTGACCAACGCTTCCTGGTATTGACCCAATGCATTCATGAATGCTGTTTGTTCGGGCGCCCAGCATAGTTGTCCCTGCGCCAATAGCGGTATTGGCGTCGCTTGCGGTATCCACGTTCAACTGGCGTTGCACCCAGTCTATAAATACGGCCAACTGAACGGTGTCCTGCCCGTGCTGATCCACGCAGCACCCAAGTCGCTGCCTGGATCGTTCCGGCAAGCTATTAAGCATATTGCTGATCGCTTGATCCTGCGGGCTAGGGTTAACTGCCAAGCAGTAGGCAAAATCCTTGGATACGGACCGACAGCCAAACATTTCCTGTCGAGCTCGCGCGTAGTCATCAAAGGCTTCTGACGGTTCACAGAAATCAGAGAGGGTGGAAGAGTGACGCGGGATGACGATATCCGTCATGGTGGGCTCCTTAATCGATCCTTGAAAATCCCTGTATCGACAATTCATTGTCAAACAAAAAGGCAGGGTATCCTGAGCTCGGGCATATCCTCAGACAACTTCCTGTATCCGACCCCCGAGTTGGCAAAAGTATTCCATACCGCCAGTATTGGGGCAACCCCTGCCGGTTGGCCCGCGTACGACCGCAGCAGGCCAGGTTACCTCCCAAAGGTTTTACAAATATTTTCAAACAAGCTTCCCCCTCCACTCTCGAACATCAGATCCCCTGCTACGCTCAATAAGGAACCTACAAAAACAAGGAGTCAGTCAGTGACCACCCGCCCGGATTACCTTGCCAGTGGTGAAGCCGCCCGTCTTATCCCCATCGTCCCCGACAGCGCCAGGGAAAATAAATCAGCGTCCGTTTTGCTCGCCGGCATGCGGGCGGTCCTGGAATTGCGGCAGTCGCTTCTCAAATCCATCGGCGTGCGTGTGGGCAAGACCTCCCAGCTTGAGGCCTGGACCGAGGTGGTATTCAAAAACCAGGACAAGAAAGCCCCCGCACCGAAGGACCGGCCGGACGGCCTGTTAATCCTGAGAACCGGAAAACGGGAATGGAAGGCCCTGATCGAAGCCAAGATCGGCAACGACACCGTCAAAGAGGAACAGATCTCCAAGTACCTCCAGCAGGCCAAAGCCCACAATGTGGATGCGGTGATTACCATCACCAACCAGTTCGCTGCCCTGCCCACTCACCACCCGGTCAAGGTGCCGAAATCCGCCACCAAGTCCGTCGACCTGTATCACTGGTCCTGGGCGTTTATCCGTACCCAATGCCAACTACTGCTGAAAAACGACGGAGTTGAAGACGAGGACCAGGTGTTCATCCTCACGGAGCTGTTGCGCTATTTCGAGAGTGATCGTGCCGGCATCAGCAACTTCGATCAGATGAACAGCGAATGGAAGGACGTCGTCAACAAGGTCAAAAGTAATACGCCGCTCTCCAAAACCAGTGAGGAAGTGCAGAACACAGTGTCTGCCTGGCATCAGGAACAGCGGGACCTCTGCCTTATCATGGCTCGCCTGACCGGCAGCGAGGTCACCCTCAAACTGAAGAACCAGCACCGCCTGGATGCCGCCAAACGGGTCAAGGACGATTCAGACGATTTCTGTAAGAACCGGGTACTCACCTGTGCTCTTAACGTTCCCAACGCCGCCGCTGATCTCGAGGTTACGGCAGACGTCCAACGACGCATGATCCACTGCTCCATGAAGCTGACCGCCCCGAAGGACAAGAAGAGCACCAAGGCAAGGGTGAACTGGCTGGTCCACCAGCTCAAGAAAGCGAATCCTGAGGGCATCTCCATCAAAGCGATCCGACCGGGTACGGCATTGCCGACCCAGAAGCTTCTAAAGGATCTGCGGGAAATCCCCGAGCTGCTGGAATCCGATACTTCCAAAAGCACCGCGAGCACCTTCGAGGTCGTGTATTCCCTCGACCTGGCCGGCAAATTTGGCGGTCGGAAGGTCTTTATCGAGGAACTGGAAAAAGCCGTCCCCCACTTCTATCAGGAAGCCGGACAATGGTTACGGGCCTGGACACCACCGGCTCCCAAAATTCAGCGGGAACGCGCCCCGGAACAGGAAGTGGAACTGGAGGCAGATTCTCAATAGGAACCAACAGGATACCCGCTTGGCTCCATGCCGGTTTGCCTCTATCCTGGACTATGACAACAACGACCCGGATGGACAATGCAGTATGGCAAGTGGGGAAAGCTGGAACGACCTGGAGATAGCGGCAACCGTGGCCGACTATATGAAAATGCTGCCCCTTCACCTGACCGGTCAGCATTACAACAAGAGCGCCCACAGACGAGCCTTGATGGAACAACTGGATGGCCGCAGTGAGGGCGCGATCGAGCTCAAGCACCAGAACATCAGTGCGGTACTCCGTGACCTGCATTGCATCTGGATTCCCGGCTACAAGCCACGTGGGAACTATCAGACGTCCCTGGCCAGGTACGTGGAGGAATGGATCAACACCCACCCCGAATTCGACCAGGCATCCCAGGCCGCCGTTGAGCAACCCGCCATCGTACCGAGTGACGTCGACTATCACCGCCTGGTCGTCGAACCACCTGTGATATCCCACAAAGCTCAGGAATCCCCAGCAACCTATGCCCCCACCCGGCAGGCCTCAAAAAGGGACTATGTGGCTCGCGAGGCCCGCAATACTGCCCTGGGCAACGCCGGCGAACTTCTGGTCATGCACTATGAAGAGTTTCGACTCCGCCAAGCCGGTAAAACCACACTGGCAGAGCGAATCGAACATGTCTCAACTACCCAGGGCGATGGCCTTGGCTACGACATCCTCTCGTTCGACGCTTCCGGACAGGAACGGTTTATCGAGGTGAAGACCACCGCGTTCGCCATGGAGACGCCTTTCTTCGCATCGAGGAACGAAGTCTCCTTCTCTTCCGAGGCACACGATCAGTTTCATCTGTACCGGCTGTTTGAGTTTCGGAGATCGCCGAAGCTGTTCACGCTTGCCGGGCGGATTGATGATTACTGTGAGCTGGATCCTGTGAGTTATGTTTGTCATTTTCGGTAAGCAATGGAAGGCAGTCTGCGACGGCAATGGCTGCCACTCAATTGTGACCGTGCCTTCAGAAAGCGCCTACTTTCGCGTTCCAGCACGCTATGCATGGATTCCGCCCAAACACTGATCCGGACAGATGTCATGAAGCACGCAGGCTTATCTGGCCCTACTGGCGACCTTGGGATGTCTTTGTTCACCAAAGGATTGAATCAATTGCCCGGCTTTCTCCGCCCTTTCGCCTTACTGACCATCGCCTTGACCTCGGTGGCATGCCAGGCCATCGATAACCCGGATGCCCCCCATTATCTGGAAGATTTCCGGTCCGAGGTGTCTTCCCATGAGCAAGCTGTCTACGAGGACGCACAGACCACGTCGGATTCGATGGAGGCGTTCGCTGAGTCTCAACGCGCCTGGGAAGCCTACCAGGAAGCGGAGAAGGCCTTTGTCTCGAGTGTATGGACACCACGGAACTTTGGTAGCTCGTCGGCCTTCTCACGGCTGGCCTTCTACGCTGACGTTCTCCGTTCACGCATTGAGCTGTTGCTTAAGTACCGGAAGCAGTTCTAGGGAGGGCGAAAGCGAGATGCACATTGGCGGGAATACCGACTCAGAAGTACCCCAACAGCCGGCCAAGGATCAGCACACTGATCCAGACGATCAAAGACAACGCGGCCCCGGCCCTCACAGATGACGGCATGCGGGCCTCCATCGGGAGGTTCTGGATACCCTGGCGCTTCAACACCCGCCCGAGAATCAAGGCGTTCAACACACCCAACAGGACAAGTACCATCTTCGCCTGGAAGAGCGTCGACCCGGCGTAATCCACGGCCGCCGTGGCGAACAGAAGTGCACCGCAGACAACCGCCAACCCCAACCCCATCGCCGCTGTAACCCGAAGCACATCGACAAACACCATCACGGGGTAGTGGCGCCAGAGCCCCAGCAAACGCAGATCCAGCGGTACAATGCCGCCAACCAGCATCGACACCCCGAGAATATGTCCGGCGTTTACCAGCGGGTACATGAATGTGGAGTTGCGCAGGGCCGAGACAACGGCCAACTCCTCGACGAAGACCTGCACCTGTTCAATCATCCCCAGGCTCAGGACGTACGACCGGGATACAAATCGTAGTCCTGCCCGTCGATCACAACCCGCTCAGCCTTGACCAGCCGTTCGCCCTCCTTGGCAGAGCGATGACCATGCACGGTAATCTCCCGACCCTGGCTCAACATCTCTTTGGTGAGCCCAACACGGTCGTTACGCCAGGGCTGCCCCACTTCCACAACCCATGCCTCGCCATCCACGGTTATGGTGACCTCACCATGGGGGTTGCCAAGGCGCACAGACTGGATAACACCGGTGATTTCAAATTCCTCGTCCGTTGCCCAGGCCCAACCGTGATGGGCCTGCGCGGCGGAGGTAGCGAGAAAAGCAGCAAGAACAGCAAAACAGAGTAGGTAAGCAAAACGAAGCTGAGGCATAGCCAATCCTCTTATCGCGATGTGGTCCGGGCAATCACTCAAGCACTCTTCAATGCCCGTGGACATCCAGGAGATTTCCATCACTCCAGATTAGGATAGGTAAGCCAAAGATGCATGCCTCCACGATAACGGCAGACCAGGCACGCCAACACGAGTGGCGGCGCCGGCCGAATTCTTCAAACCGGCAGTTCGATGATGCGACAAGCTTACAGATACCGGCCGCCGGCACCAATCACCACCACGATCAGCCCGAGAATCAGGTTGGTGCCCACCAGCTTGCGGATCTGTCCCACCTGGCGGCCGCCTTCCTGGGGATCCTGGTTGGCAACGGCCTGTTTCAGCCGTCGGAAGGGAGCAAAATAGACGTGACAATAAAGCAGCATCATCACAATCCCCAGCCCCTGCATGACGTGAATATGCCAGCCGGCACCAGCCATACCACCGAACACGCTGAAGAGCATCCAGTAACCGGTTACCAACAACAGGACCACGGCCGCCCATACCCACCGGAAAAACCGGGACAGAGTGTGACACCAGAGTACGCCCCTCTGCGACGCATCAATCACCTCAACCACCGCCGGACGCATGGCCATGTAGGCGAAAAACATTCCGCCAACCCAGATCACAGCAGAGAGAACATGTAGTGCGATAGCCAGACTCATTAAGCGACTCCCGGACCAGAAACGTGTGTGATGAGCATAAGCCTCACCTGGCTCAAAACCAACTGCCTCGACGGGCGCGGACCGAATGGATCAGACCGGCAGTTCGATGATGTCACCCGCCACACGGTCTTCGCCCACCTCCAGCCGCCCTACCGTGATCGGCAGAGTAAAGCGCCGGGGCCCGGCGCCACCCGGATTGAAGTAAAGCACATCGCCGATCCACTCGTTACGGGGTTTGTGGGAATGGCCGGCGATCACCACGCGGTAACGACCTTGCGGATCGATGTCGAGGGTTTTAACGTCGTGGAGCATATAGACGCATTTTGCTGTGAGTGTCTGCGATGACGCCAATTTGCATGCTTCAACCTTGCCAATACGCCTTGCTGTGCTCATCCATCGGAAAGAAATGCTCGATCCGCAAATTCTGGGCGGTGACATCCAGGGGCGTGCCGATGGTTGCGATGGTGGAAAAGATCCTGAGTTGCTGGTCCCCCAAGTTCAGGGTAAACGGAATCGCCGGGTAGTCCAGGTGTTCCACCACGTGGCTTTTCCAGTGTTGCGGGACGCCGGGCACCGTCAGTGCCTGCTCCAGCAATCGATTGGGCTGATCCCGGAAGGGCCCGGCAAGATGCTCATGGTAGACACGTTGCAGCAAGTGGCAGGCGATATTCTCCCAGTCGTCTACGAAGGGTTTGATGCCCTGGCTGTCCAGCAGCGACAGCAGGAAGTTTGGCCGGGCCGGAAACTGAGCGCCCAGCTCCACCATGGTTGCCATCATCTGCTGCATGGCCTGGTTGGCCATCACCAGATAGTACTCGTGGTCGAACACCACCGCCGGGTACGGCAAGTGCCCCTGCAACAGGTGCTCAAGCGCCTCCCTGATCATGGCCATGCCAGGCGCGCTCAGATCCTGGTCGGAGTAGACCTGGCTGTAACCCGCGGACGACAACAGGCGGTTGGTTCCGGCCAGGTCCGCCTGCAGCATCTGCGCTAAATGCAGAACCATGCCCTTGCTTGGCCTGCTGCGGCCGGTTTCCAGAAAGCTGATGTGTTTTGCCGACACCTCGCACGCCAGGGCGAAATCCATCTGGCTCAGGCGTTTACCCTGCCGCATTTCTCTGAACAGCGTACCGAAGGCGCTCATTGGGTTTCCCGTTGATTGCGAATGTTCAGTGATTATCCTGACCACCGGTAGGCTGCACCATTACCTCACAGGTAATTGAGACTCTCACCACCCGGGTAGAAGCTTTCTAGTGTAGTCCAACCCATTGTGAAACCGATTGAGGTGGCCTTATGAAAAGCTTTATCCGTCAATTCAGTGTGAAACAGATCCTCCTGAGCGATGTCTTCCTCTCCACGCCCCTGGCCCTCGCTCTCATTCTGGCCTCCGGGCCGATTGCCCAGTGGGCGGGAGGTCCCGGCGCCACCTTCTACCTGGTGGTCGGCATCGTGATGCTGCTGTGGTGCGTCGACATGGTCGCGGTGGCCATCAATGAACGGTGGCAGGAGAAGTTCCTCAACGTGATGATTGCTGCCGATGTCACCTGGAGCCTGCTGGCCCTTGCCCTGATGATGTGGTTTGCCCCGAGCCTGCAACCCTTGGGCTGGGTACTGTTCGCCCTGAACGTGCTGGTTCCGCTGGACATGGCGTGGATGAAGCGGGTGGCTGGCAGTAAGCCGCAACAGCCTGCCTTCAGTTAATGACTCACTCGACAAGCTGATAGCGTGTGGCTGGGCGTACCCTGCCAGCCACATGCCAGCAAAACCGAAACAGATCTATTTTTCACCTGGAAAGGGATGGAAACGGCCAACTACAATAGATCTGCCCCCGGTTTCGTCTAACCCACGCCTTAAGAGCCGCGGTCGAATTCATGTCTCGCTCTCATGCACCGCAAGCGACACCACAGCGGTCGAAAACGCATCAAGAGCGGCCACAGCCATCTCGTCGTCCCGATCCGCGAGCCAGCTGAGCACCAGCCCATCCATGCCACTGCTCAATAGCCGTGCGAGTACCGGACGAGGTACGGTCCAACCAGTGCCGGTGGCGGTTTCAATGGCCTGGGCCAGCCTCTCACCCTGCTCGGCATACTGGCGGTATTGCCATGCCGCCAGATCACTCAGCTCCTGGTCACGCAGGATAAAGGTGGTCAACTCATAGGCCGCAAGTTGCCGGTCCGGATATTCAGTGGCATGCCTCCATACTCGTGAAAGGCTCATTCGGATACATTGCTCCGGGTCGTCGCCAAAATCCGGAACCGCGACAGCCGCGTCGACCATGTCGACGACCATTACCCGAATCAACTCCCGATACAGTTCCTGCTTGGATCGGAAGCAGTAGTGGAATATCCCCTGCTGCATACCCGCTTCCGCACAGATCTCGCGAGTGGTTGCACGCCGGATCCCCAACCTGGCTATGGTGCGAAACGCCGCCTCAACAAGTTCCTGGCGTCGCTGATCCACCGGCACTTGTGCCATTTCTGTCCCCTTCTGGTCATTGTGCAAGGCGTCAGCATTTTTTACCGGAAATGTTGATTCCTTGCGCCCCATATAGCCTATCGCACTATCCGGGTACAGAACCTTATTTGTCAACTGACTTGGTCAATTGACAAACATCAGACCTCTACCTATGTTCAAGAATAGGCTTGCGACATCCAGCACAGACAGAACGCAAGCGCTATTCCCTCACCGCTGAAGGAGAAGATCATGTCTGTTATCGACCGTAGTGACACGGTTTGTGTCGTTGGCGCTGGGCCCGCAGGGCTCGTCGTGGCCCGCCAGCTTCGACAGGCCGGCATCCCGTTCCAGGTGTACGAACGTCACAGTGATGTTGGCGGTATCTGGGATCCGGACAACACCGGCAGCCCCATGTACCGGAGTGCACATTTCATCAGTTCCAAGTACAGCAGCGGGTTCGTGGGATTCCCCATGCCCGGGGAATTCCCGGATTACCCCTCCTGGCGACAAATACTCGGATACATCCGGGATTTCGCCCGGTCTGAGGATCTCTACCCGCACATCGCCTTTAACACAGAAGTTGAGCATGCAGAGCCGCTGGAGGATAAACGCTGGCGAGTCACCGTCGGTGATCAGCAGTATGACTACCGTGCCCTTGTCGTGGCCCCGGGGGTAACCTGGCACCCAAGCCGCCCAACAATAGCAGGAGAAGATCAGTTTGCCGGCGACATCATACACTCGTCAGAGTACTTTGAGCCGTCCACCTTCAGGGACAAGCGCGTACTCATCGTTGGCGCCGGCAACTCGGGTGTCGACATTGCCTGTGACGCCGCCGCCAATGCCGACGCCGCGTTTCTGAGCGTGCGGCGGGGTTACCGCTTCCTGCCCAAGCATGTGTTCGGCGTGCCGCTCGATGTCTTCATCAACCATGGTGGTCAGCCCCCTGCCGGCATCACCATTCCGGAGGATCCCAACGAGCTTGTCGATGCCCTTGTCGGCGACCTGACTCGCTTCGGGTTACCAGCACCGGACCACGATGTCCTCACCTCCCACCCCATCGTCAACGATCAGATCATTCATCACTTCAACCATGGTGACATCGCGGCCCGGCCCAACATTGAGCGGCTGGATGGTGAGGACGTGGTGTTTGCTGATGGTAGCCGGGAACCTATCGACCTGATTGTACTGGCGACGGGTTACGAATACCGCGTCCCCTTCATCAATGAAGCGCTTTTTGACTGGTCAAGCGGACACCCACAGCTCTACCTGAACATCTTTCACCGGCGCCTGCCCACCCTGTCGATCGTCGGTTTTATCGAGTTTGCCGACGCCGCTTACGAGCGCTTTGAGGAGATGGCGCAACTCGTGGCCATGGACCTTTCATTGACGGGAAACGACCTGGACACATTTACCGAAATGAAGCGCAACCACTACCCCGATTTACGCGGAGGCGCCGAATACATCGATACACCCCGGCACGCCAACTATGTGGAAACTCACACCTACCAGCAGGTACTCGGTACCATCCGGGAACAGTTTGGAGTGGCGCCCCTTGCATACACGCCAGTTCCTGCGATGTGAACCTCGCCGCTGACCTCCTGCGCCATGCTGTAGCGGTTCAATGATTCCGGGCACGATCACCCGAGCCTGACGGGGGCACCGGCTTCTTTATCCCCCTCAATGATGCCCGCCAGGCCCATGGGCGTGGCCGTGGGCCAACTCTTCCGCATCGGCAGCGCGCACTTCGATGACGTCGATATCGAAGGTCAGGGTCCTACCGGCCATGGGATGGTTGGTGTCCACATCGGCAAACTTGTGACCGACCTTGGCGACAACCACATGGCGGGGGCCCTGCTCGGTTTTCACCTGGGCGATCATGCCCGCTTTCCAGCGTTTTGCCCCCATCAGATGCTTGATCGGCACGCGCTGCACGGCGTCGGGCTTGCGCGGACCATAGGCCTTTTCAGGAGAGATGGTCACACTGAAGCTTTCGCCAGCGTCGCGACCTTCCAGGGCCTCTTCCAGGCCCCGGATAATGCCGCCGTGGCCATGCAGGTAGGCGTTCGGCTCGCCGCCACGGGAGTCTTCAACAACGTTGCCCTGTTCATCACTGACGCTGTAGTGAAACAGGACCACTTGATTCTTTTCGATGGGCATAGGGTTCTCTGCGGTGGTTCAAAGTACGTCATTATAACCAGCATCTGCCCGGTCTTGTCCTGGCCGTTTACATGTGTGGTGACCATAGTAATCTACCCATATTGGGCATTTTTTTGCCCATTCTGGGTAATCAAGAGGTTTCTCCGGTCGTCAGTCCAACCACGGCTCGCCTGATTTCTTCTGTTATTTCCACGAGACTCGTGACCATCGCTTCATCTACGTCGATATCGCCTTCATACTCTGCCAAATTTCGCTTGCGATGGGCCTGATCGAGAACCCGCCATTTTGCTGGTGACAAGTCGAGTGTGTGCTGCAGGCACTGGAAGACCAGATATCGATTGTCAGACCGATAGCCAAAATGACGCAGTGCGGCCAACGAGAGCGCGTGCGCTGCGTTGTAAGACAAGTCAAAGCGGCTCTCCAGGCTAAGTGCCTCTAAGCCTGCGTCCTTCAATCGGACGTTACCGGATTGGATGAGCCCCTGAACCTCGCTGGCGTCCGCTGACTCATGGTGGAGTTTGTGAATACGGACTAGGTTTTCCAGTGCTTCCTTATTCATTGACGCTTCCTTTCAACAAGATGCAGGGTCCTTCCAGGACTTTCCTCAAAAACGGGTTTTTGTTCGCTCGACGTTTTTCAAACTCTTCCCGCTTGTAGAGGGTTGGGTTAATGGTCCGGGAAAGGTTAATCTCAGCAGCCCCCAACGCTTCGAAGACTTCCGCCAGACTAAGGGTATCTGAAACCAGCATGAGGTCGATATCGCTATTGGCGTGATCCGTCCTCTTGGCCACCGAACCATAAATCAGGGCCAGATCGATTCTATCGATAATTGGCTTGAGGGCATCTTCAACTTCTTGTTCCGGACCGAGCAACTTGGAGACAAGAGAAGACAATTCGGGATAAACAGGCGAGTCCGGGTTGGCTTTATAGCGTTTCTGACGCCCCTGCTGAGTAACCTGCACCAGCCCACTATCGACCAAACGAGCGAGTTCGCGCTGTACAGCACCCGAACCGGCCTCTGCCTGCTCGATGAGTTCTTTGATCGAAAATTCCCTTTCCTGCTGTGTAAAAAACAGGCGCAAGACCTTCTGGCGGGTAGCGGAGAACAGGGCATCCGCTAACCCAGTACGGTTTAATGTTGTTACTGCGGACATATTATCGGCGCTTCCAAAACCCATTTTGGGTAACTTTATACCCAAAATGGGTAAAATAAAACCGCAGAACATGTTGGAGCAAACCCTCAAGCCGCCTTACCGTAACAGGCGGAGTATAGCGCCGGAGCCCGACGTCACCGGCACGAAGATTCAGTTTCGAGCCTTTAACCCCTCAATGATGCCCGCCAGGCCCATGGGCGTGGCCGTGGGCCAGCTCTTCCGCATCGGCAGCGCGTACTTCAACAATGTCGATATCGAAGGTCAGGGTTCTACCGGCCATGGGATGGTTGGTGTCCACATCCGCAAACTTGTGGCCGACCTTGGCGACAACCACATGGCGCGGGCCCTGCTCGGTTTGCACCTGGGCGATCATGCCCGCTTTCCAGCGCCTGGCCCCCATCAGATGCTTGATCGGCACGCGCTGCACGGCATCGGGCTTGCGCGGACCATAGGCTTTTTCCGGAGAGACGGTCACAGTGAAGCTCTCGCCGGCCTCGCGACCTTCCAGGGCGTCTTCCAGACCCCGGATAATGCCGCCATGGCCATGCAGGTAGGCGTTCGGCTCGCCGCCACGGGAGTCTTCAACAACGTTGCCCTGTTCATCACTGACGCTGTAATGGAACAGGACCACTTGATTCTTTTCGATGGGCATAGGATTTCCCTGTGACAGTTCAAAGACCGCCATTATAACCAGCGATGGCATTGGCTGCAGTGGCCCCTGCAGTCAGGGATTTTTCCTGGCTAAGGAGGCGTCCATATATGTCCTTGATTGCCATGCATGCTGGGAATGGACAGATTCGATAGCCGGTTCGAGGTGACCTCTCTTTGGCACCGTTGGCTATCTGACAAAGGCAAGTGTTGGGTCTTTCGCGATGGCCTCATTTCATCCCCGGGCAATCGATTTAATCCATAACTGAACACCAGCACTGACTGGCACTAATAGCGTTGATGCGCTAGACGTGTAGAAGGTGTCATGTCGAGAATTTCCTCCTGGGTCCAGTAGATCTGGTAGGGATAACGGCACGCATTGCCTGATCTGAAACGCATGCACTCTGAAAAAGGACAATCCGATGAAGCCCTCACGACCACTCCCAGCAGTTTCCTTCCTGAAGAAAGTCGCCTTCGTTATATCACTGTGCGCGACGCTCATCGCGCCCTTGGCCTATGCGCAAGAAGGCGGCATCCCCGGCATCACGAAACAACCGAGCGAAGCCGCGGCGGACGCACTTATCGACCCTAATGATGTTGTCGTTCTGTTACTGGACCACCAAACCGGCTTATTCCAGACCGTCAAAGACGTCCCGGTCGATGATTTGAGACGCAACACAATCGCGCTAGCCAAGATCGCTAAACAGATTGATGCTCCGATTATCCTGACCGCGTCAGAGCCCAATGGTCCTAATGGTCCCCTGATGTCGGAATTCGACGAAGTGATACCCGATGCAACCTACGTTGCGCGACAAGGCGAAGTAAGCGCCTGGGACAATGCCGACTTTGTGGAGGCTGTAGAAGCCACCGGCCGTAAGACGTTAGTAATGGCAGGTGTGTGGACCAGCGTGTGCGTTGCGTTCCCGGCATTACAGGCCCACGCGGATGGCTACAAGGTTTACGCCGTGATGGACGCATCAGGTGATCCCAGCGAAATGGCGTCGCGCGCTACCCTCGCACGTTTCACACAGGCTGGTATTATTCCAGTAACCACCAATGTCATGCTGAGCGGGCTCCACCGTACCTGGAACAGGGACGATGCAGCGGAATGGGGTGAGCTGTACAACGAGTTGGTCCCCCATTATCACGCGGTTAGCGAAAGCTATCAGCGTGCCCAAGAGGCCGCTAAATGACTCACGGCCGCGCGGACCTTACCGTCCGCGTTGTAAGATCTCAGTTGTGTTAACCATCCCTTCGCTGCTCGCCGCGTGTGCGGTAGAGCAGCGACAGGGTCAGGCTGAGGCGGATCTGATTGTGACCAGTATCCAAGTGTTCACCATGAATCCGCCGCAGTCCGATCTTGAAGCGGTCCGGACTCGTCCTGAAAACCGCCAAATTGAGCTTATTGGGCCGGCTCGAATCGTTCCTGCAGCCACGCCTTGATCTCGGCAGACTCGTACAGCCATTGCTCACTGCCATCATCCTGACGAATCTTCAGGCAAGGCACCTTGATGCGACCGCCGCCAGCCTCCAGCGCTGCACGATGCTGCGGGTCATGCTGGGCATTGCGGGTTTCAATGTTCAAACCCAACCGGGCAATTTCCTTGCGTACCTTGATGCAGAACGGGCAGGCCGTGAACTGGTACAGAGCCAGATCTTTGCTGGCCTCGTCGACGCGGGCCTGATCTTCAGCGGTGCGGGTCATACCCCTGGGCGTGCTGAGCTTCTCACTGAGCAGCATGAAGGGTGTCAGGACCAGGCGCAGGGTGCGGAAAAAATAGCGAATAATAACTCTCATGGGTAAGGCTCAAACTCCGGATTGAAGGTGACCTGCCGGGTGTCGGCATTCAGGCTGGATTTGTGTACTTGATAGCGGTGCGTGAGGATATCACTTCATCCGGTTGATCAGGTACCAACCGGGACCAGATTGGCCACCGACGGTGACCAGGGAAAGACACCTTGCCCATCGCCACAAGGGACGATGGGCAACCCAACGCTTAGAGCTTTACCATCAACTTGCCTTTGTTCTCACCTGTCAGGAACATGGCGAGACCGCCCATGGCAGACTCCAGCCCCTCCAGTACGTGTGCCCGATATTTAATCTGGCCCTTCTGAACGTAGGGGGTGAGCTTGGCCTGCAGCTCTTTGGTCTTGTGGCGATGATCCGGCATGGTGAACCCCTGGATCGACAGGCGCTTCTTGACGATGCGCATCCAGTTGGGGCCAGGACGCGGAGTCTCGGCGGTGTAGTCGGCAATCATGCCGCACACCACAATACGACCGTGCGCGTTCATCCGCTCGAACACCGCGTCCTGGGTTGGGCCACCGGTGTTCTCGAAGTAGACATCGATGCCTTCCGGTGCCAGTTCATCGAGTTTCGCACCCAGGTCGTCGCTCTTGTAGTTCACCGCGCCATCAAAGCCCAGTTCATTGACGATCCAGTCGGCCTTTTCATCGCTGCCGACCACACCGATAACCCGCAGACCATCGGCCTTCGCCAGCTGGCCGACGATAGAACCAACAGACCCGGCGGCACCGGATACCACCAGCGTTTCACCCGCCTTGGGATCGCCGTAGCCATATAACCCCTGGGTCGCCGTCAGCCCCGGCAGCGCAAAGACCGACAGCGCCATTTCCGCCGGCAGGTCTTTATCGATCTTGTTCACGCCCGTGCCATCTGTCAGGAACATTTCCTGCCAGCCGAACATGCCCATGACCTGGTCGCCCACGGCAAAGTCAGGATGGTTGGAGGCAACGACCTCCCCAATGCCCGACGATCGCATCACATCGCCCAGCTCGACACGCGGGATATAGCTGTCAGTGTCGGAACTCATCCAGCCCATCATGGCCGGGTCCAGGGACATGTAGGTCTGCTTGATCAACAGTTCGCCGTCTGCGGGTTCCGGGACGGTTTTTTCCACTACTTCGAACAGCTCGGGACCGATATTCCCGTCAGGCCGTTTTACCAGATTAATGGCTTTATAAGTGCTCATAGACAATGCCCTCCTGTGATGAGTCAGCACACCATTGTGCGCCCTTGATTAGTGGACTTTAAGGAGGTTAAAAGCGAAACTTTATTGTCTTTTCGACACTAATAGGTCAACGGGTCGAAACGTTTCGCAGGGGAAAAATGGATCAACTAGGAGCGATTCGCTATTTTGTGAAGGTCGCGGAAACCGGCAGCTTCACCGGGGCGTCGGAACACTTTGGAGTACCGCCTTCGTCGTTGTCCCGACGGGTGGCCGACCTGGAGGCGCACCTGGGAACCAGTCTGCTCAAGCGATCCACCCGGGTGGTGAAGCTGACGGAAATCGGACAGAGCTACTATTCCGAAGTCTCGCAGATCCTTTCCCAGCTGGAAGCCATGGACGAAGCCGTCGGCCAGTATCAGTCCCGCCCCATGGGCCGGCTGCGAATCAGTTCCATGGTGGGGTTCGGCGAGGCCATCCTGCTGCCGCTGATGGATCGATTCAGCGAGCGTTACCCGGATATCACACTCGACATCAACCTCACCGACTCCCTCAGCGTACTCAATCGGGATGACGTGGATCTGGCTATCCGTGGCGGCCTCGCGCCCGATGAACGGGTCGTCGCCACCCGGCTGATGGACAACAACTTTATGGCCGTCGCCTCTCCCGGTTACCTGGAACGGTACGGCACCCCCACCCACCCCAGCGAACTCCGCGATCACAAGGGGCTTTACTACCGCACGTCCCAGGGCCCGACGCCCTGGCTGTGTGAAATAGACGGACGCCTGCACGACGTCTCTGCGCCTGCGGCGGCCATCAGCAATTCCGGACGCTGGTTGCGGGATAAGGCCGAGCGCGGTGAAGGCATTCTCCTGCTACCGCGATGGGTGCTGGCGCCGTATCTTCAACGGGGCACCCTCGTGCCCCTGACGCTCACCCCAAACGTGCAGGTTACGCCAGATCCGGACCTGGCCATCTACCTGCTTTACAGCAAAACCCGCTATCAGGTCCCCAAAGTCCGGGTGGCCGTGGATTTCCTGATTGAGGCGATGGCTTCCAGGAAAAATGGGACAGGGTTACTGCCGCCAAAAGCATAAATAGATCGGTTCCAGGCAAATCGGACCAGTTCTATTTTTTACCATTCGGGTTTTCGCTCAGTCTGCGATGAGAGGCTGGCGGATGTTTCCCCCACTCGGCATAACGCAGCCCCGAGCCCATAGAGACTTGTTTAACCAAACGAATCACATCGTATACAAGCCCAATGCAATATACCCCAACCCCAATGGGTACAAGTTGCCATGGATATAAGGTGAACCACCGTCTCTGTTCAGGAACAGATCCGGCTTCAGACTGGGGCGTCCGACCAGTACGATGGATTCGCCATCGGCATGGAGTTCTCCCGCGAGGTTTTCCTTCACCTCATCCGGAACCCACTGGTCGTAAAAGCTCTGGTTGATGATCGCATCACCAGTCACTTCGTGACCCTCGCTGCTTTGAACGATAGCGTCATAGTCTTCCTGACTAAAACGAAGCACGGCGACCAGCCCGGAATCGCCGCCCCTGCCTGCCGTATCAGTAACCGACCAGGCGACTGACTTTGGTTCGGCAGGCAGCTTTATCAGTTCATCCAGATTTTCGACTGAATGATGCACGACGGGTTCGGATTCGGTAGTAGTGTCAGTCATGGCGTTGTTGTCCTCACACCCTGCAAGCACAAAGATACAGAGTAATGTTAGAAGTTGAATTAAGCGTTCCATTGTTTCTACCTGCGACTGGCAACCGGCCTACACAAAACCGCACAAAACCGGGACAGATTTATTTCTCACCTTTCGGTCGCCCGGGACCACGCATTTCCACGCGAATACCAGTGCGCCGCTCCACTTCGTCAATAAACCGTTCACCACCTGTCAATTTGTTTCGGTAGATAGCCTGGCGAATCAAACCATCAGAAATTGAGTTGGCACTATCGGCAACGAAGTCACAATAGTTCTTAATCCGATCCTCTGGGGTTTGCCCGAGGCTGGCCAGGGGCGGACAGTTCATCCGTCGCGCGGACGACCAGATGGACATGATTCGTCATCAGACAATAGCTGTATACCTCCAGACCGAGCGTTATCTTCCACTCTCTCAGGTTCGACAGGTAGTACTCATAGTCGCGAGTTTCAACAAACACGGCCTGCCGGTTGTGGCCGCGCTGTACGATATGATGAGGAAGTCCGGGCACGATCACCCGAGCCTGACGGGGCATTGGCTTCTCCTTGCCTTGTGGAGTCAAGGCACAGGATCCGTTCTGTGCCTGGGGCTGTGTATTCTAGCCTACAGAGAAAGGCTTGAGTGCGAGCGGGGCCAAACTTTCAAGGACCGGCACGTGGAAAATAGATCTGTTCCGGTTTTCTGATTCCCGACACCAACGAGGACGTCGAAAATAGATCTGTCCCGGTTTTTGGCAGTTCAGAGCATGTCCTCCTATTCTCTAGAGGTTAGTCAGGAACGTCCACTAGCGAGGAGAACGTCCACCACTCGGCAATAGACTCCTGAACGGGACCTTATTCTGATGTGGAGAGGATGCAGGAGGGGAAGAATTTGCCATTCGACTATAACGATAACTATCACCGCGAACTAGATCGCAGAAATGAGTTAAAGGCTGCTGTGAGCACACCTGTAGTCGTTCTTGCCCTTCTTGGCTCTCTTCTCGGGTATATGTTTCAGAACTATCAGTTAGCCTTAGATCTAGCGGGTGTCATATTTGGCATACTAGCTCTTTGGTCGATAGGCGCTATCGGCATAACGGCGTTTTTCTTGGCTCGCGCTATCCATGGGCATACATACAAGCGATTGGAGGGCGCCATCATTCTTCGGGAGTATCACCAGGCACTTCGTGAGTGGCACGAGAAGCATGGGCAAGGAGTACCAGCTGCTGACAAAGAGTTTGACGACTATCTTGAGCGGTCGTATGCAATTTCGGGTGACCACAATGCGCGGCTGAACGACAAGCGTTCTGCCGATATATTCCGAGCCCATCGTATGATGATCTATGCAGCGGTGCTAACCGGAGTTACTTTTCTTCCGTTTGCGTATGCCATACTCTACCAAAATCAGAATTTGGCTTCCGAAACTAAAGTTGACGTTAACCAAACAATATACAATCAAGGAGATACTTAGATGAGTAAGGAACAAAAACCGGTAGATGAGGCTCCTACAACGAAACCAAAGGAGCCGCCTCTAAGAGATGTTCGCGAAGATGTGCGGCCTTCCGACAAAAAATGATTATCGACCACTAGACCCCATACTTGATGGCTATCTTTGTTTTCTTTTGAGACTGAGTCCGAGAATCAGGCCCTCTGGGCATGAGGCCCGCGCCTTTCTTTGTTTAGTTGTTGACACATAAAGCGCCTCTTCCCCGAGGGGACGTGTCCTCGTTTAATCTAAAAATAGATCTATCCCCGTTTTCCGTCCCAGTTTTTCCAACACCAGTAAGACTGAACCAACCTCGGCTTCCCGTGTTTGTTACTGACAACTCACTGGTGGTTATGCCCCCGAAATCGATAGTGTTCCCAGATCAGTCGATAATGCTCAACGGCGGTCGCATGACGTTCAGACCGATAGAAGCAGTGGGCGGTGTAACCATCCCCTAAAATCGGTGCATGCGTAATTAGAGTTCTCCGGCCTACAATGAGGCAAACGGAGAACGACATGAAGAAATCACGGTACAGCGAGTCCCAGATCGTCAAGATCCTGAAGGAGGTCGAGGGCGGTCGCCTGGTCAAGGAAGTCTGCCGGGAGTACGGCATCTCCGATGCGACCTACTACAACTGGAAATCCAAGTACGGCGGCATGGAAGCCTCTGATGTGAAGCGCCTCAAGGAGCTTGAAGAGGAAAACCGCCGGCTGAAGCAGATGTACGCGGAGCTGAGCCTGGATCACAAACTGCTCAAGGATGTGATCGAAAAAAAGCTGTAAAGCCAGCCGTTCGACGAGAACTGGTGGATTACCTCAAGCAGGCTCACGGCGTCAGCATTCGCAGAGCCTGTCGAATCGCTGGCATCAGTGACTCTGTGTACCGGTATCGGCCGGATACTTCCCGGGATGAACCAGTGATTGCAGCGCTTCAGAGCGCGACTGAACGCTATCCCGCCTACGGCTTCAGCAAACTGTTCAAGGTGCTGCGACGCTGGGGTCACGGATGGAATCACAAGCGGGTACACCGGCTGTATTGTGCACTCAACCTGAATAAACGACGACGGGGTAAGAAACGACTCCCGACCCGAAACCCGGAGCCATTGAGCGTACCAGTCACCGTTAATCGGTGCTGGTCGATGGATTTCATGAACGACAGTCTGTTCTGTGGTCGCCGGTTCCGCACTTTCAACGTGGTGGACGATTTTAACCGGGAGGTACTGGCCATCGAGATCGACCTTAATTTGCCGGCCCCACGGATCATCCGGGTTCTGGAGCGCATCATCGCCTGGCGAGGCTACCCGGCCAGATTGCGAATGGATAACGGCCCGGAGTTCATCTCCATCGCCCTGGCAGATTGGGCGGAACAGCACGGCATATCGCTGGAGTTTATTAAGCCAGGGAAGCCGACTCAGAACTCCTACGTGGAGCGCTTCAACCGAACTTACCGGGACGAGATCCTGAACATGTATGTCTTCCGGAACCTCACCGAAGTCCGAGAACTGACCGAGTCCTGGATAACGGAATACAACGATGAGCGTCCCCACGATTCACTGGAAGACCTGACGCCATGGGAATACCTGGCGAAACACCAACGGGCGGAAAACTCTAATCAGCGGTGCAACTGAAAC